>DASUCS010000233.1:0-8327 GCA_036275935.1 Acidimicrobiales bacterium | reverse complement strand
CCGCCCGATATCGATCGTCCATAACCTGTCCCCGAACGTTCGCGGTGACTACATGGCGAGGGTGCCCTCCAACGCCGGCGAGTGGGCGGCGGTCGTGGAAGGGTGACGGCCGTGTCAAAGGTCGAAAGCTTCGTGCTTGAGGCGCTCGACGACGAGACTGCGGCTGCTCTCACCCGCCTTTTGCCACAGGTCTCGAGTCGAGCGAACCCACTCACGCCGAGTCGCATCGAGGCAGTCCTCGCGACGCCGTCGACGCGGATCGTGGTGGCGACTCTCGACAGAGCGGTCGTCGGGATGGCGCTTCTGTGCATTTGTACAACGCTGACGGGTCAGTTCGGCCTCGTCGAGGAAGTCGCCGTCGACGCGTCTGCCCGCGGCAATCACGCGGGTGTCGACCTGTTGGTCAGCGTTCTTGAGCTTGCGCGGGCGCTCGGTCTGGACTTCGTCGAGCTGACTTCCCGGCCGTCACGAGCGACAGCAAATGGCCTTTACAGGTCGCTTGGCTTCGAACACCGCGAGACGAACGTCTACCGCCATCGTCTACAGGATCTTCCGCCGCGACGCTGATCACCAAGCAGGCGTCCCCAAACGCGGGGTGAACCTGCTCGCTTCGAGCAGGTCGGACGACGAGGTGGTTCGTTGGTTCCTCTTGCACAGAGGGAGGGACTGCTATGACCACGATCGAGACATCGACTGCCGCAATAGACGTGCCGCGCGAGGACGATGTAATCGATGACGCTCAGCTCGCCGCGGTCGCGTTCTTGGCCGGCTACAGCGGACGCACGCTCGATGCGTACCGCCACGATCTGCGCGGGTTCTTCCAGTGGGCGGCCGACAGCAACCTTGCGGTTCTCGCGGCGACGCGTCCGCACATCGAGCTGTATCGAACCTGGATGGAAGGCCACGGACTCGCAGCGTCCACCATCGACCGTCGCCTCTCAACGGTGTGCGGCTTCTACCGCTTCGCGCACATCGACGGTCGCATCGCGTCGAACCCCGCGCGGTATGTGCGTCGACCGCAAGTGCACCCGTCGAACGCGCGCGGGCTGGATAGGTCCGAGCTTGGCGTGTTCTTGTTCACCGCCGAGCAGTACGACCGCGATCACGCCGCTCTGGCCGTGCTCTTGGGGTTGAACGGACTGCGGGTGAGCGAAGCGTGCGCGACCAACATCGAGGACCTCGGCATCGAACGAGGCCACCGCACGCTGGCCATCGTCGGGAAGGGAAACAAGCCGGCGACGATCCCGCTCGTTCCACGCACGGCGCGCACCATCGACCTCGCTGTCGGCGAACGCTGCGAAGGCGCGATCTTGCGCCGGCGCGACGGTGCGCGGCTCGATCGGCGCACGGCGCATCGCTGGGTTCGATCCATCGGCAAGCGCGCCGGACTCGGGGCCGTGCATCCGCACATGCTGCGCGCCGCGTTCATCATGGCGGCGCTCGACGCCGGCGTCCCCTTGCAAGATGTGCAGATCGCCGCCCGCCACGCCGACCCGCGCACCACCACTATCTACGACCGTCGGCGCCAGAACTTCGACCGTCACGCTGCCTACGTTGTGGTCGCCTTCGTAGCCGGAGGCTGACACGCTCGACTTTCGTAGTACAGTATTCACGTGTGGAGATCCACTCGGCCGCTCGCCGCCACGGGATCGAAGACGACGACATCCTCCACGCCGTCGAACACGCCATCGTGGTCGACGACCTCGGTGAGGACCCCGACCGGTGGCTGGTCATCGGTCCCGACCGCGCCGCCAACCTTCTCGAAGTCATCGTGCTCATCACCGCCGAACGCGACGAGTTGATCATCCACGCCATGCCGCTTCGCACCATCTACCGGAAGCTGCTCGAACCATGACCAAGCGCACCCACGGACACACCAAGTCCGGCAAGCCCATCGACGACAACCTCATCGAGAAGCTGGCCGACGAAGCTGAGGCCGGCTACGACGTCGACGAGATCATTGCCCGCCGCGGCAAGCGTGGCCGGCCCACACTTGGCTCCGCCCCCTCAACCGTCGAGTCTGTTCGCCTCGATCCCGAACTCAAAGAGCGCCTCGCGCGCCGAGCAGAAGACGAAGGAGTTCCCGTCTCCGAGATCATCCGACAGGCCCTCCGACATCACCTCGAAGCAAGCTGACCACCTGCCCCCGAATGTTCACGACGACGTGCGCGCGTGAGTGCCCTTGAACGCCGGTTACGGGTTGCGGCGAGACCTCGGCGCCACGCGTCGAGCGAGCGGCTCGCGACGACCGAGACCACCCCTAGGCTCACAGTCCATGAACGGCTCCGTCCCCGTCACAGGCAACGCCGAAGCGGACGAACTCAACGCGACGAACCCGCTCGCGCTGCTGCTGTCGATGGTTCTGGACCAGCAGGTGCCGAAAAGAAGACCCTGAACGGCACATCGGTGGCGATGCCACAGGTGTTGTGCATGCACATTCGGAACACGACGCGACCTTCCAGGTCAGCGATCGACGGCATTCGACATCTGTTGTTGGTCCAACCGTCGGCCGAAGACTCGTCTTCTGGATGCCTGAACCCTGAGCGGGTCGAATGCGTCACCCGCCGCTGATCGCGGGCAGGATCGACACGTCGGCGCCGTCGGCCAGCGAGGTCTGCTGGCCGTCGAGGTCGCGGATGTTGTCGGTGCCGGCGAACACGTTCACGTGACGGCGAATCTCACCGCGCTCGTCGCGCACGCGCCGACCGACGCCGGGATGAGCCTGAGCGAGCGCCGACAGGGCGTCGGCCACGGTTGCCCCCTCGTCGAGTGACAGCTCCACCGTCTGCACGCCGCCCGCTGCGTCTCGCAGGACGGGGGCCAACCGAATGGTCAACCTCAACGTAGCGCCGCCGCCTTGACGCACACGATCGGCGGGAGGTGCTGGGTGGCCAGCCGCCAGGAGTCGCCCTCGTCGGAGCTGCTGAACAGCTCCCCGGTGCGCGTGCCGAACCACAACCCGGCGGGGTCGAGCGAGTCAGCACAGAACCCGTCGCGCAGGATCGTGAGGTACGCGTCCTCCTGAGGCAGGCCCTTCGTCAGTGGCTCCCACGTGTCGCCGGCGTCGCGGGTGCGGTACACCCGGCACCGGCCGTCGACGGTCCACCGTTGCATCTCGCTTCCGAGCGGCAGCACCCAGGCCGTGTCAGGGTCCCGGGGGTGGGCCACGATCGGGAAGCCGAACGGACTCAACTCATAGCCGTCGCCAGCGGCCGACGGGATCGACGCGCCGACGTTCTGCCATGTGGTGCCTCGGTCCTCGGAGCGGTAGATGCCCCAGTGGTGCTGGAGCATGAGCCGGTCCGGCGCGCCGGGGTGGCGGATCGCTTTGTGGACGCACTGGCCGAACTCGGGCGCAGGCGCAGGCGCGTCAGCGCCGGCCACCATGCCATCCACCTCGATGCCGGTGTCGGGGTCGGCGGGCAGGAACGGGGTCTTGATCCCCTTGTTGGCGGCCTCCCAGGTCTGGCCGCCGTCGGTCGTTCGATAGAGGCCGGCGGAGCTGACGGCGATCCACATGCTCCGCGGGTCTTGGTCGTCGACCAAGATCGTGTGGAGGCACAGCCCCCCGCCGCCCGGCTGCCACTGGGGGCGGTGCGGATGATCCCAGAGGCCACGGACCAGCGCGAAGGTCTCTCCCCCGTTGTCCGAGCGCCACAGCGAGGCCGGCTCCGCACCGGCCCACACCACGTCGGGCTCGTCGGGCCCGGCCGGAGTCAGTTGCCACACACGGGCCAGGGATGCGTCGACGTCCTCGGGGAAGGCGATGCTGCCGTCGGGCGAATCCGTCCACGTCCGGCCGAGATCGTCGGACCACGTGACACCGGGCCCCCAGTGTGAGCTGAGTGCGCCCACCAGCAGCCGGCGGCGCCCGTCCCGCTGGTCAAGGGCGGCGGCGTAGATCTCCTGACCAACAAGGTGGGGACCGTCGAGTACCAACTTCTCCCGGCGTTCGTCCGTGCGGCCGATGAACAGGCCCTTCGTGGTCCCAATGAGGATGGCGAGGTCGGTCATCAGTGCTGTCACTCCTTGTTTGGATGAGCTCTCCATGATGACGACGCGAAGTCCCGAATCTCATCGCCACCGTCCCGACACATTCACCGTGAGCTACGCCAACGGGTGTCCTCCAATGCGGGGTCGATGGCGATGGCGATGGCGACCTGCGTGACACCGAACCTTTCAGAGGCTGAGGAGGGACTGAAGGCCGCCCAGGCCAGACTGCGGTGTGCGCCTGGAGCCCTCGGTGGAGATCGCCAGTGTCACCGTGGACCGCGATTCCCACGTTGAGATCATCTTCGATGACGACAAGGTGTGCCGCTTTGACCTCGAGGAGTTGCGTCGAGCGTGCCCATGCGCGGCATGTCGCATGGTTCGGGATCGCGCCGACGAGGCTTGGTCTCCCGGTGAACCGGCCGGGCTTGCGATCGCTGATGCTCATCTTGTTGGGGGTTACGGCATAGGAGTGACGTGGAACGACGGCCACTCGACGGGCATCTATCCGTTCGTCTCGCTGCGCCGGTGGTGTGAGGCCGGTCGTCCGACCGCTGGCTTCCCTCCTGACTCGGGGCTTCCCGGCTGATCGTTGAGTCGATGGAGCGAGCGCCGAAGTGTGCGCCGTCCCGCGATGCGTCGAGTCGAGCCGGCAAGCCGGCCCGAAACACGAACGCCCTGCACCCGGCAGTACCGACTGGCGATCGCACATTGCTGGCTGACCCACGGGATTCGTATGGCTCAGCCGTCACAATCGACGAACGCCAACCGACTGTGCTGGCTCACCCACTGATTTCGTGGCTGAGCCAGCACAATGCCCGACCGACGCGGACGACCGAAAACGTGCCTCTTCCGGTTGCGCGGGAATGGCCTACAAGCCATCGGCTCCTCGCCGATCGCGCGCCGCACCAATGACCCGAGGCCCCATTGGGGTCAGCAGGTGCCGATGGAGTGAATCGACTCACGTCTTCTTTTCAGAATGTGCTGACCCGCCGGAGACCGATTGGACCAAGCGCCGTTCGCGACGGTCGAACATTCGTCGAACCGTAGGATTGCGCCCCTATGCAGGGAGATCTCGCCGTCACCGGCAACGCCGACGCCGACGCGCTGCTCAACTCGAACCCACTCGCGCTTCTCTTGGGGATGCTGCTCGACCAACAGGTGCCGATGGAGTGGGCCTTCATCGGGCCGTACCTGTTGAAGGAGCGGATGGGTGGGCTCGACGCACGCACGATCGCCGCGATGCCGGAGGAAGAGTTCCTCATGATCGCCAAAGGACCGCGAGCGATCCACCGCTTCCCCGGTTCGATGGGCAAGCGCGTGCAAGCGGTGTGTCGGGTCATCGTCGACGACTACGACGCTGACGCAAGCCGCATCTGGACCGAGGCGAAGGACGGGGCCGACCTCCGCAAGCGGTTGGAAGCGTTGCCGGGCTTCGGCGCAGAGAAGTCCCGCATCTTCATCGCGCTGCTGGCGAAGCGCTTCGGCGTGAAGCCCGACGGCTGGAAAGAGGCGGCGGCACCGTTCGGCGACGACGTCGCGCGTTCGGTTGCCGACATCGATTCGCAAGACACGCTCGCCCTCGTGCGCGAGTGGAAGCAGGCCCGCAAGAAGGAAGGTAAGTCCAAGTCCGACGCGTGACGTGCCACGCGTCAGCTGATCTTCGGGGCCACCTCGGTGATGAAGCGCTCGAGGCTCTCGGTCGACGGGTAGTCCCGGAACCACAGGACGAACTCGCCGCATCCGGCGTCGACGTAGGCCTGCACATCCGCCGCGACCTTTTCGACCGTGCCGACGAGGTTGTCGCGCACGTACTCATCGTGTGGTGTGCCGCCCCACAGCGATCCCCCATCCGGCGAGTCCAGCCACCGTTGTAGATCCGCCTCGCTGTCGAACAACCGGCAGTCAGGTCCGTGCGTGCGCACGATGTCGGTGAAGGGTCGGCTGATCTCGTCGCAGTACTGCTCGAGCAGTGTCGACTTGCGCACGAAGTCATCGAGTCCGACCTGCCAGTTGGTCGCGTCGGCCTGGCGCGCCGCGATCCGCAACGTCACCTTCTCTCCCCCACCGCCAATCCAGACCGGCGGCAACGACTGCAACGGCTTCGGATCACACAGCGCGTCGGCGAGCTGCACGTGCGTGCCGGCGAACGTGACGCGCTCTTCGGTCCACAGTTGCCGCACCGCGGTGATGGTCTCGTCCATCGCCGTCAGTCGTTCACGGCCCGAAAGGAACGGCCATCCGTAGGCGCCGTACTCCTCGTGGTACCAGCCCGCGCCGATCCCGAAGATCACGCGCCCGCCGGACATGACGTCGACACACGCAGCTTGCTTCGCCAGCATCCCTGCGTTGCGATACGACGTGCACGTGACGAGCTGACCGAGCATCGGCGTCGAGGTGACCTCTGCGAGCGCCGCCATGACTGTCCACGCTTCGAAACAATGTGTTGGCTCGCGGCGCGGCACCGTTTCGACATGGTCGTACACCCACAAGTGGTCGTAGCCGAGCGACTCCGCTTTGCGAGCGACGAACTTGCTCGTCTCCCACGCTTCGGCCGCGCTCATGCCGGACAACTCGAGCTTCCATCCCTGCGGTACGAACGCACCGAACTTCACAGTCATGACGAGAGAGTACGGCGAGCACGCGGTTGACCGATTCGTGTACGAGTGTTGCGAGCGCGTGAACTGGCGGTCACCATCCGCGACTTCGCGACGCCCCCGGGGTAGACCGATCGTCCATGACGGTGCTCACCACTGAGGTGCGGACCCTCGTCGGAACAGAGGTCGATGTCGAAACGGCGGCTGGTGTCGTGCACGGGACCTTGTTGTCCTACACCGCACGAAGCTTGTGGCTGGTGGCTGGCGAAGACGACCTCATGGTGCCGATCGCATCCGTGCGCTCAGTTCATTCGAAGTAGTCACACCCCGACCAAACAGACCAGTTCCCCTCAACCGGGGACATCAACGAGACCTTCCCAGCCTTCTGGCGGGCGGCCGAGACGCCAGTACTGCTCCGGCACCGGCGCGGCGATACGGGCGTCGAGCAGATGGTCGGCGCGCAGCGGCGGAAGTTGCGACGCGTAACACGCAAGCGCACGGTGCTTACGGTCGGGATCCAACGACACGGGCACGATCGCCGGTGTCGGCCACAAACCTGATCGGAACAACGCACTGATTCGCCACGCGAGCAAGCCCGGAAGATTGCAGTAGCCGGCGTCCTCGTAACAGAACCAGGCAACGTCTGGAAGGTCGTCCATCACCAGCCGCGCCGCCCGATGCGTGAGGTCGTGATCGGGATTGGCGAGTCCGAACGGCACGAACACCGCCGTCGGGTCGAGCGAGCGCAGCGCGGCCAGCAATGCCGGTGCGATGTCCGTCGGCGAACACCGCTGCGACGGATCGAGGTACTGGTGGTCGCTGAAGTCGAGCCAGTGCGGCGCCGCACCGAGCACGCCGAGCGCGGCGACGTCTTCCGCTTGCCGCAGCGCGACGACATCGTCACCGGTCTTGAACCCGCCGAGCGCATCCCACTCCGTTGGCGTCTCGGGATACTCGGGTGGGCGGCCCGCGAACACGGTGACAACCGTCGTGGCCGGGTGCCCGGCGAGCAGATAGCCCGCGCCTTGCACGGCGTCGTCGAAGTGCGGCGAGACGACCACGATGCGGTGGAGCTCGTCGGTGGGCGCGGTCACCCACTGCGCCATACTCATGCGAACTGGGGTAGCCAGCGAGCTGTCGCCGCGAGCAGCTCTTCGGTCATGGCGTCGATCGCCCGCAGATCGATCCGTCCTGCAAGTGGATCGAGCGCCATCGCCGCCTTCACCAGTTCGGCGTCACCGGACACCGCGGCTTCGACCGTCAGCTCCTGCACCGACACCTGTCGGTGCGTCCATTCCGCACACGGCCCCGGCGGCACGATCGCATCGCGACCGCGGATCCCATCGCCATCGACGACACACATCGTCTCGACGACGACGTCGTTCGGGAGATACGGCGCCTGCCCCGCATTCGGGAGGTTGAGCGGAAGCTCGCGGCGCGTGCTTGTCACCAAGGAGTCGATGATCGGCGCGACCATCTCGCCGGACTGCCATGCCGGCAAGGGCTTGTCACCCTCCATGACCTTTTCGATCTCGTCGCGGTAGTAGGTCTCCATGTTCTCGCGGTCGCGGATCGACGTGAGGTGCACGCCCCACTGCTTGCCCCAGTTCGATTCCTCCGTGAGCACCCACGGGAAGAACTCGGCGACGTGCCGGTCGCCGGCGCCGGGGAGCGCGCCGTAACGATCGAGCAGGGCCAGCTTCAGCTGGTGCTCGTGGGCGAACTTCTCCATCTTCGGAT
>DASUCS010000232.1:0-4517 GCA_036275935.1 Acidimicrobiales bacterium | reverse complement strand
CATCGCGCAGCAGAACGCCAAGGACCTCGACCCCACGCAGTTCACCGCGATGACGCGCCTCGATCACAACCGCGCCGTCGCGCAACTGGCGGCGAAGGCGGGCGCACAGACCACGGACGTCACCAAGATGACGATCTGGGGAAACCATTCCGCCACGCAGTACCCCGATATCTTCCACGCGGAGGTGAACGGGAAGCCGGCGTTCGAGGCCGTTGGCAACGACCAGCAGTGGCTGGAGTCCGACTTCATTCCGACCGTGCAGCAGCGCGGCGCAGCGGTCATCAAGGCGCGCGGCTTGTCGTCGGCGGCGTCGGCGGCGAACGCGGCGGTCGACCACATGCGGACGTGGGCGCTCGGTACGGACAAGGGCGACTGGACGTCGATGGGCATCGTGAGCGACGGCAGCTACGGCGTCGCCGAAGGATTGATCTCGTCGTTCCCCGTCACGACGAAGAAGGGCACCTACGAGGTCGTGCCGGGCCTCGACCTCGACACGTTCTCAGTGGGACGCATCGACACGTCCGTCAACGAGCTCGCTGAGGAACGCGACGCCGTCCGCCAACTCGGCCTGATCTGATCGTTTGTGCGGTAGTAACGCGCGGTCAGCGCGCGTTACTACCGGCAGAACGGGCGGTTACTTCAGGAACTTCGAGGTGGTGTTGTCGGCGAGGATCTTGCCGCCGGTCTGGCACGTCGGGCAGTAGTCGATCTCGTAGGACTTGTACTCGACGTTGCGCACCGTGTCGCCGCACACGGGGCACGTCTCGCCTTCGCGGTGATGCACCGAGCCCGGCCGGTCAGCGGACGAGCTCATGTTGTCGCGGCCGCGCTCGTAGGCCAGCGACTCGTTGATCGTGGCGTGGATGGCCTCGACGATCGCGGACGCATCGGCCATCTCCATCCGACCGGTGGACGCGAAGGGCGACAGCTTGGCCCGGTGACAGATCTCGTTGGCGAGCCGACGTCCGAGCCCCGCGAGCACGCGCTGGTCGCGCAACCAACCGTGCAATCGCATCGGGTGCGCGTGGAGCAGCTTCAACAGGTGCGGCGGATCGAGACCGTTCGCATCAGGTCCCAAGCCCTCGAGTGGTGCCTGGTTCTCCGGGTCACCGTCGACGGCCCACACTCCGGCGCGGCGCTCGGTCCCGGCTTCGGTGAGCAGGAGCGAACGGCCGTCGCCGAACTCCCAGCGCGCCACACCGGTCTTGGGCTTCGCCGGCCGGTTGTCCGGCGACTCCTCCTTCAGCCGTCCGCCCTGCATCAAGTGCACGACGAAGGTCATCACGCCGAAGTCCAACAGCAGGTACTTGCCGCGGCGCCCGACGAAGATCAGGTCGTGGCCCTCCGCGTTCGTCGCCGGCGGTACCGCAGTCTTCAGGGCGGTGAACGTCAACGGCGTGAACCGCGTCAACGTCGCGCCCGCGTACCCGCTGTCCAGTCGCTCGGCGTGTGCCTCCAGCTCGGGTAGTTCAGGCATGTCTCAGTAGGTCGTCTGCGAACGAAGCTCCGCCAGGACGTCGTCGAGGTGCCCGAAGACGTCGCCACCCGAAACCAGCCTCGGCAGATCACCGCGAACGCGGATGCGGCCGGCCATGAACGCGCCCTGAGCCGACAGCTCGCCTTTGCCGATCGACGACGCGGTGTCCCAGTCCTGGATGAACGTGACCGTCGCATCCGAGGCGACGCCGGGCGCGATGCGCACGTCGCAGTCGCGCACATCGACGTGATACGCCACGTCACCGCTCGGGCCCGCCGTCACGTGTTGTTGAACGACCAGATCCGGCCGATCTGTCGGCGGAATCCGCGCGCTGTTCGCCGAAAGTGCGCGTTGTGCCTGCTCGAACCATTCGGGGCTCAGATAGCGAGGCACAGACGCCTGACGTTATCGTCGCCCTTCATGCCTGAGGTCCTGCCGAGCGACGAAGGCCGCCACGAGCCAGGACCTGAAGAGCTCTGGGGCGAGTCGTGGTACTTCGACTTCTTCGCCCCGGACGGATCAGTCGGCGGATGGGTGCGAATCGGTCTGTATCCGAACCTCGGCGTCACGTGGTACCACGCGTATCTCGTCGGGCCGGGGCGACCGACGGTCGCCGTCATGGACCTGGAGGCACCGCTGCCGAAGGGGAGCGGTCTCGAGCTGCGGACCCACGGGCTGTGGGCCGACCACATCATCGAGACGCCACTCGAGCACTTCACCGTGGGGAACGAAGCGCATGGGTTGGCCGTCGACGACCCCGCCGCGCTCTACGCACCGGTGCCTGTCGGCGACCAAGTGCCGATCGCGTTCGATCTCGAATGGGAGACGGTCGGGACGCCGTATCACTACCAGGCGACGACGCGGTACGAGATCCCGTGCACGGTCCACGGCACCATCGACGTCGGCCGTGACCATCTCGAGCTCGACGGCTTCGGTCAACGCGACCACTCGTGGGGCGTGCGGGACTGGTGGCAGTTCGGCTGGGTGTGGACAGCCGGTCGGCTCGACGACAACACACGGTTCCACGGCTCCGACATCCGGATCCCCGACATCGATGTCGGCTTCGGCTACGCCCAATACGACGGCGAGTCGCACACCACCAACGCCGTGCACGCGTCGGAGGATGTCGATGCCAACGGCTTCACGACGAAGGGACAGATCACCATCGACGAGCTCGAACTCGGGATCGAACCCGTCGCGTTCGCGCCCGCGCTACTGACTCGCGACGAACGCGTGTCGCGGTTCCCGCGAGCGATGTGCGCGTTCACCGCTGCGGACGGGCGCACCGGGCTCGGCTGGACCGAGTGGAATCAGCCGCAAACGCAGGCGAATGCCGATGCTTGACGCCAAGAGCGTGCTCGAGACCTTCGGGGTCATCGGGCTGTTCGCGATCATCTTCGCCGAGACGGGGCTGCTCATCGGCTTCTTCCTGCCCGGCGACTCGCTGCTGGTCCTCGCCGGTCTGGTTGCCGCCGTCGGCAAGGACTCCAACCTCAACGTCGAGGTCAACCTGGTCGTCGTGCTCATCGGCGTGTTCGTCGCTGCGACGATCGGTGCACAGGTCGGCTACCTCATCGGTCGCACGGCGGGTCCGGCGTTGTTCCGCAAGCCGGACTCGCGCCTGTTCAAGCGCGAGTACGTCGAAAAGGCCCAGCACTACTTCGACAAGTACGGCGCCAAGACCGTCGTGCTCGCACGCTTCATCCCCATCGTGCGGACGTTCGCGAACCCGATGGCCGGCGTCGCCCGCATGCCGGCGCGGTCCTTCGCGATCTTCAACGTCATCGGCGCGGCGTTGTGGGCCGTCGGCGTGACGTTGTTCGGATTCGGACTCGGCAAGTGGATCCCGGGCGCCGAGGACCATCTACTCCTCATCGAGGGCGGGATCATCGCGCTGTCCCTGCTCCCCATCGGCTTCGAGGTGATCCGCGCCCGCCGCGAACGTCGGGAAGGCAACGAAACCGCACGCGTCTCGTCGTAACTGCCTACTGTGCGAGGCCATGAGCGATACGGGACAAGGCGAGGGCTGGTGGCAGGCCTCGGACGGCAAGTGGTATCCGCCCGAACAGCATCCTGACTTCCAGCCGCCGGCGACCCAACCGATCTCCGCGGCCGAGCCGCCAGCGGCGCCGCCCACCGCGGCGATGCCGACGGTCCCGCCCGGCCCGGTGGGTGAACCGCCTCCGGGCGCACCGCCGGGCGCGCCTGCGGGCGCTCCGCCCGGCAGCGGTTCCGGCAACGCGAAGTGGATCATCGTCGGCGTCGTGGCCGTGCTGATCATCGCGATCGCCGCGTTCCTCCTGACGCGAGACGACGGCAAGAAGAACAACGTGGCGGCGACATCGAGCTCGAGCCCCTCGTCCTCGTCGTCGAGCTCGTCCACCAGCTCGAGCAGCTCGACGAAGAGCTCGTCGTCGACGAAATCGTCGTCCTCATCGAGCGCGTCGTCCTCCCTGCCGTCAGCGGCGGAGATCCAGTCGAAGTTGCTGACCGCATCCGACGTGAGCCCTGACTTCTCCGACGCGACGTTCCAGAAGGACGACACGACACCGACACCGTGTGGCCAGCCCAACACACACCAGAAGTTCCCGCCGGCGCTCGACGTCGGATCGACGGGGGTGAACTCGACGAAGGACCTCGCCTTCCAGGAGGAGGTGGAGGTCTACAACGACGACAGCACGGCACAACAGGCGTTCGCCGCCGGCAAGCAAGGCGTCAGCTGCTCGCAGGGCACCGTGAACGGGTCCACGGCGAGCTTCACGACGAAGGACGCGTCGTCGACCTTCAACGTTCCGGGCGCGGTCGAGATCGACGTCAACGCCGAGGACTTCCAGGCGGTGGTCTTCGGGTTCCCGATGGGCGACACCATCGTGACGTTCCAGTTCCAGGGTGCGCCGAACGCCGACACGTCGAAGATCCCCAGCCCCGAGGACCTCACGAAGAAGGGCCTCCAGAAGCTCTCGAGCTGAGCGCTGGTTGCTAGTCCGCGGCGGCGGCTGCGGTGGCCATCACGGGGGAGGCGTCGAGGCTCTCGGTCTTG
>DASUCS010000231.1:0-12184 GCA_036275935.1 Acidimicrobiales bacterium | reverse complement strand
TCGCGCCACCGATCAGACGCAGCACGAAACCCGACGCCAACGCCACGATGTCCACGACGGCGATGTGCTTCAAGTACGCCGAGTACATCGTCGTGATGGCGACGTAGCCCGCCACTGTCACGGACAGCTGCCACCTGGCGGTGAAGCCGAGCCCGATGCCTGCGGCGATCAGCAAGATGCCGGTGACGATCGCCGTCGTGACCGGAACGACGCCTGCAGCAATCGGCCGGCGGCACTTCGTCGGGTGCAGTCGATCGCGCTCGGCGTCGACGGCGTCGTTGAGAAAGTACGTGCCGCTGGCGGCCAGGCAGAAGCAGGCGAAGGCGATGATCGTCTGCGCGAGCGGTTCGCCGTTGTCGAGGACGCCGGCCGCTCCGGGCGCAACGAAGACGAGGACGTTCTTCGACCATTGCTTCGGTCGCGCCGTGCGAATGAGGCCGGCGAGCAGCGACATGCGCGGTTCCGGCGCGTCGAGAGGGCGCAGATCGACTTCCTCTCGAACCATCAGACTTCCAGGTTAGGCGCCGGGCTATTCGGGCCGAAGTTCAGCACGTCACCGATTGGCGCTCACCTTGCGCCACACGGCGCGGGGGAGATGACGGAAAGCGAAAGCCACCCCCTGCAGCACCGGCGGGGCCCAGACGATCTCCTTGCTCGACGCGAGCGCCTTGGTGATGACGCCGGCGACCGCATCCGGTGTGGTGGAGAACGGCGCAGGGTCGAGACCGGTCGTCATCTTGGAGTGGACGAACCCGGGCCGCACGACGATGACCCGTACGCCGGAGCCGACGAGGGCGTCGCCCAGCCCCTGGGCGAAGGCATCCATCCCGGCCTTGGACGAGCCGTAGACGAAGTTGGAACGGCGGGCCCGCTCGCCCGCGACAGAGGAGAGCACGACGATCGTGCCGTGGCCCTGGTCCCGAAGTCGCTTGGCGGCCGCCAGGCCGGACGACACCGCACCCACGTAGTTCGTGGTGACGGCGTCGGCCGCCACCTCCGGTGGCGTGTCGATGCCGGCACCGTGCCCCAACACGCCGAACGCGATCATCACGAGGTCGATGTCGCCGTGCTCGTCGAAGCACTTGTCGATCGTGGGCGCGTGGGTGGGGACGTCGCTGGCGTCGAACGCAACCGTGTGCACTGTCGTCGCCCCGAGATCGGTGAGCTCTGCGACCTGCCTCGCCAGGTTCGACGGTTCGCGAGCGGCCAGCACGACCGTGCGACAACCCGCGGGCACGAGCTCTCGAAGCGTCGCCTGCGCGATGTCGGATCCTCCGCCCAGCACGAGCGCGGACTGCACGGCTCCCAGCGCGTTCTTCACTTGGCGGTGACCACTTGCGCGGTGAAGGCCAGGAGGATGGCGAGACCGCACAGCAGGGCGGCGATGATCAGACGTCGGGTGCTCACGGGCCTGCCGACGTTAGTTCGGGCGATCTTCTACACACGAAGCGCCGATAACGTGGCTGGACGTGGCTACACACCATGACGTTGCCATCATCGGCGGAGGTCCGGGTGGCTACGCCGCCGCCCTGTACGGCGCATCCGCCGGCCTCGACATCGCCATCGTCGAGAACAACAAGGTCGGCGGCACTTGTCTGCACGTGGGCTGCATCCCGGCCAAGGAGCTGCTCGAGACCGCGGCCACGTACCGCCACGTCGCGAACGCCAAGGAGTTCGGCATCCTCGCCGATCAACCGGGCATCGACTGGTCCGTGACGCTGGCTCGCAAGCAGAAGGTGATCGACACCCTTTGGAAGGGCCTGCAGGGTCTTCTCAAGGGCCGCAAGGTGACCACCTACCTCGGCACTGGCACCCTCCATCCGAACAAGACCGTGAAGGTGAGTGGCGGTGAGGCCGGCGACGTGGAACTGACGGCGGACGCCGTCATCCTTGCGTCGGGATCGTTGCCGCGAACGATCCCCGGCTTCGACGTCGACGGCAAGCTCGTCGTCACCAGCGACGAGATCTTGTCGATCGAGCAGCTCCCCAAGTCCGCGGTCGTGGTCGGCGGTGGCGCGATCGGTTGCGAGTTCGCATCGATGATGAGCGACCTCGGAACGAAGGTGACGATCCTCGAGGCGCTCCCGAAGATCCTTCCGGGGCTCGACAAGGACGTCACGCAGATGGTGCTGCGCTCGTTCAAGCAACGGGGAATCGACGTACGCACCGGCGTGGCCGTGACTGGTCACACGCCGAACAAGAAGGGCAGCAGCACCACCGTTCAGTTCGGCGACGGCGAGTCGATCGAGGTCGACCTCGTCGTCATGTCCGTCGGCCGCCGCCCGCAGGCGGAGTCACTCGGACTCGACGGTTCGCAGACTGCAGTCGTCGTCAGCGAGAAGGGCTTCATCGAGGTCGACGAGCGCTGCCGGACCGCGGAGGACGGGATCTACGCCGTCGGCGATGTGATCGCCACGCCCCAACTCGCACACGTGGGCTTCGCCGAAGGCATCGTCGCCATCAACGACATCCTCGGCGAGGATCCGGTGCCGGTCGACTACGGCAAGGTGCCGTGGTGCATCTACTGCCATCCCGAGGTCGCATTCGCAGGGCACTCCGAGGAGTCTGCGAAAGAAGCGGGCTTCGACGTCGTGACATCGAAGCACCGGTACTCGGGGAACGGCCGCGCGCTGATCGTCGGCGAGCCCGACGGACTCGTGAAGATCATCGCCGAGAAGGATCCAGCGACCGGCAACGGCGGACGCATCCTCGGCGTCCACATGGTCGGGCCGTGGGTGACGGAGCAACTGGGTCAGGGCTACCTCGCCGTGAACTGGGAAGCCACGGTCGACGAAGTCGCTCACTTCATCCAGCCGCACCCGACGATGAGCGAGCTCTTCGGCGAATCGGTGATGGCGCTGACCGGGAGGAGCCTGCATGGCTGACGTGACGATGCCCCAGCTCGGTGAGACCGTCACCGAGGGAACGATCACGAAGTGGTTCAAGCAGGTCGGCGACGAGATCAAGGAGGACGAGGTTCTCTTCGAGGTCTCCACCGACAAGGTCGACTCCGAGGTGCCGTCGCCCACCGGCGGCTACCTCGCCGAGATCCGGGTCGGCGAAGGCGAGACCGTCGATGTGGGGTCCGTGCTCGCCGTCATCTCCGACGCGCCGCCAGGTGATGGCGCCGCGCCCACACCGGCCAAGGAGGACGCGAAAGAGGCGGCCAAGGAAGAGGCGCCCGCGCCGGAACCCGAGCCTGCCCCCGAGCCCGAATCGGCTCCCGCGGCCGAAGCTTCGGCGCCCGAACCCGCAGCGGAGCCCGAGCCCGAAGCGCAGCCGGAACCCGCGGCCGCGCCGGCAACCGGAGGCAACGGCGGAGGCAAGGTGCTCTCACCGGTCGTGCGCCGCCTGATCGCGGAGCACGACCTCGATCCGGCGCAGATCACCGGCACAGGAGCCGGCGGACGCATCACCCGCAACGATGTCCTCGCCCTCGTGGAATCGGGATCGAAGACCGCGAGCGCGCCCCCAGCCGCGCGTGCACCCGCGGCTGCGCCGTCCGCTCCGGCGGCGCGGCGTGAACCGCCGAAACCGCAACCGTTGCCGCGCAGTGGTGAGCGCGACACCGCCATTCCGTTCTCCAACATCCGCAAGCGCACGGCCGAGCACATGATCCGCTCGAAGCAGACGTCTGCCCACGTGTACGCCGCCATCGAGGTCGACTACGAAGCCGTGGAGCGCGTGCGCCGCGCCGAGAAGGACGCGTGGAAGGAAGAGGAGGGCTTCGGTCTCACGTACCTGCCGTTCGTGTCCCGTGCGGTGATCGACGCGATCCACGAGTACCCCGAGGTCAACGCGACGTTCGGCGACAACGAGTTGATCGTGCACAACTACGTCAACCTCGGCATCGCCGTCGACCTCGACTTCAAGGGCCTCATGGTCCCGGTGATCCACGACGCAGAGACGAAGCGGCTGCGCGCGATCGCGCGCGAGATAAGCGATCTGGCCGCACGCGCCCGCTCGAAGAAGCTCGGCCCCGACGAGATCACGGGCGGGACCTTCACGATCACGAATCCCGGTCCGTTCGGCACGCTGATCACGTTCGCGATCATCAACCAGCCACAGGTCGCGATCCTCAGCACCGACGGCGTGAAGCGCCGCCCTGTCGTCGTCGACCTTCCGGACGGCAGTGAGGGGATCGCCATCCACTCCGTCGGCACGATCGCGCTGACGTGGGACCACCGTGCTTTTGACGGCGCATACGCGACGTCGTTCCTGCGTCGGGTGAAGCTCGACCTCGAGACCCGCGACTGGTCACAGGAGCTGTAGCGGGCGTGCTGCGCGTTCGCTGGCTCGGACGCGTGCACTACCGGGACGCGCACGCGTTGCAGCACGGGTTGTTCGCCGAGTCACCCGACGACCACCTGTTGCTGCTCGAGCACCCGCACGTCTACACGCTCGGTGTGCGCGCCGATCTGGCCAACCTGCTCGTGCCGCCGGCTGATGTGGGCGCCGAGCTCGTGAAGACCGACCGCGGTGGCGACGTGACGTACCACGGCCCTGGTCAGCTCGTCGGCTACCCGATCCTCACCCTTCCGGGGAAGCGGGGCGGCGGCATGGCCGACACCGTCGCCTACGTGCACTCGGTGGAGCAGCTCCTCATCGACACGCTCGCCGACCTCGGGCTCGTCGGCGCGGGCCGGCTGGAGGGCTATCCGGGCGTGTGGATCGGCGATCGCAAGATCGCCGCGATCGGTGTGAAGCTCAGCCGCGGCCGCACCATGCACGGCTTCGCTCTGAACGTCGACCCGGACCTCACGTTCTTCGACCACATCGTCCCGTGCGGCATCCGCGACAAGGCGGTCACGTCCTTGGCGGCCGAAGGTGTCGGCGTCGCGATGCACGAGGTCGTCGACGCGCTGGTGGCGCGTGCGACCGAGCGGTGGGGTGCGGGAGGCCACGAGCGCCAGGACGTTGCATGGCAACGGCCGGCGGACAACGAGGGGCTCGCGATCCAGACTCGCAAGCCTGAATTCGTGAAGGCTCGCTTCCGGATCACCGACGACTACGTCCGCCTCAAGCGCACGATGCGCGACCTGTCACTCGTGACCGTCTGCGAAGAGGCCGGTTGCCCGAACATCTTCGAGTGCTGGAGCGACGGCACCGCCACGTTCATGATCAATGGCGAACGTTGCACGCGGGCGTGTGGGTTCTGCCTCGTCGACACGCGCCTGCCCGGCCCGCTCGACGCTGACGAGCCGGAGCATGTCGCCGAGGCGGTCGTCCGCATGGGGCTGCGACACGCCGTCGTCACCGCCGTCGCCCGGGACGATCTTGCCGATGGCGGCGCCGCCGCGTTCGCTGCCACCATCCGAGCCGTCCGCCGCCGCAGCCCGCTGACCCGAGTCGAAGTCCTGATCCCGGACTGCAAGGGCGATTCCGAGGCGCTGGACCTCGTCTTCTCTGCACGGCCGGACATCCTCAACCACAACCTGGAGACGGTCGCCCGCCTGCAGCGCCGGGTGCGGCCCAGTGCGTCCTACGCCCGCAGCCTCTCGGTGCTCGCCCGGGCCAAGCGCGCCGGGCTCACCACCAAGTCGGGTCTCATGGTGGGCCTCGGGGAGACGGCCGACGAGGTCGCCGCCGCCATGGCTGACCTGCGCGCCGTGGGAACCGACATCGTGACGATCGGCCAGTACCTCCGTCCCACCGACGACCACCTCCCGGTCGCGCGCTGGTGGACGCCCGAAGAATTCGCCCAGCTGAAGATCAGCGGCGAGGCCCTCGGAATCGGACATGTCGAGTCATCGCCGCTGACTCGGTCGAGCTACCACGCCGGTCAGGCCGCAGACGCGGCCGAGGTTGCAGTTCGAGTTGGGGCGCGGTCAGCCGAAGCGGTCCGCAGGGAGCGGAGCGACCAGGCCGCCGGCTGACAGCACGATAGAGCCGTAGGCGAGCGAATCGTGTCGAGTTGTTGCGATCCGAAGTGGTGACATCACGGGTGGTGCAGGAGAACCGCGCTCAGTGGCGAACTAAGTCGGCCAAGTAGCCGTCTGCACCATTGAGAGGTTCCCCGAGATGTCACGCCCGCGATCTCGCGCCGCTGTTGTCGCCGCCTTGGCCGCCGTTGTCCTGCTCGCCGCGCCGCTGACCGCGAGTGCGGACAGCACCTCGCCCGGCACCTACACCGCGAAGGCGGATGCGACCGCACTGGACCTGATCGTGTTCGGCCAGGGCATCTCCCTCGGGCTCACGCACGCCGAGAACGCGTCCGACCCGCGGGCCGCCGCTACCGGCATCGGAGCGCTCGTGCCGGGCATCGGCAACCAGACGGAACAGAAGGTGGAGGCGACCACGCAGCAGCCGCTCGATCAGGCGACGCAGTCGTGCGGGCCGATCACGTTGCCGCCGGACTTCCCGGTCGTGGATCTGGCCACGGCGTGCTCGGACGCGACCGCAGCAGTGAACGGTGTGCTGCCGTCCTCGAACGCGAATGCCTCGGTCGCCAACATCGACATCAACGGCAACCAGGTGCTCGGACCCGCCGGTTCCGCCGTCAACCAGCCGATCGGTGATCTCGTCAACGGCCTGAAGCCCGTGTTCCAGGCGGTCGATCAGGCCGGTATCGACGGCAACAGCCTGCTCGACCAGGTGGTCCAGGCGATCACGCAGGACGGCAACATCGTGCGCATCTCGCTCGGTCCGTCACACACCGAGTCGAACGCGACCGACGCGCTCGACACTGCGACGGCCACGGCGCAGGGCGCGACGATCGAGCTCCTGCCGCGTGACGCGCTCGGCCTTGCGCCGGTCGCGACCATCGAGGTGGGCGCCTCGGGCAACACGATCAACATCGACCGCGCCGCCGCGAAGGCCTCTGTGAACTTCGATCCCGCACTCGTCCGCGTGACGCTGGCCCCGGACATCGCCGCGGCCCTGCCGAGTGCCCTGCCGAATCCGATCGAGGTCGCGCCGGGACAGGACTTCTGCCTCGGGCTGCCCGCACCGCTCGACTCGTGCATCACTGTCGCCGGTGGCAGTACGTCCACCGACGCGAACGGCGTCACCCATGGTGAGGCCAGCGCGGTGAGCCTGCATCTGCTCACCGGCGTGCAGGATGGCATCCACCTCGACCTCGCGAAGACGAGCGTCGAGGGTGTCGGTGCGCTCGACACCGCTCGGGGCGAGGTCGCGACGCAGGCGCCAGCCGCGCCCGCTCCGGTCGAAGGTCCGCCGCTGGCCCGCACGGGCGGCACCGCCCAGCTCCCGCTCGTCGCGGTGCTGTTCGGCGTCGGGATGGTCGGCGTGACGCTGTCCCGCGCCGCGAAGCGTCGCGAGGCGCTTCGCTAGAACCAACGCCGTCCTCATAACCTCGCGGCCGTGCTGAAGGAACGTACGGCGCGCGTCCGCGACCGGATGCGTGAGCTCGGGGTCGACGTGTTGCTCCTGTCCGTCGGCCCCGACCTTCCGTATCTGACCGGGTACGAAGCGATGCCGCTCGAGCGGCTCACGATGCTGGTGCTGCCGGTCGACGGGGACGCGTCGCTGGTCGTGCCCCGACTGGAGGCGCCGCGGGTCACGGAGCATCCGGATCTGTTCTCGATCGTTCCGTGGGAGGAGACCGACGACCCGGTGGAGCTCGTCGCCGGGCTGTGCGGTCGGGCGCGGACAGCTGCGATCGGCGATCGCACGTGGTCGCGCTTCTTGCTCGAACTGCAGGCGCGGATGACGGACGCGTCGTTCCGGCGCGCCGGAGAGGTCATCGGCCCGTTGCGCGCCGTGAAGGATGCGGCGGAGATCGCTGCGCTGCGTCGCGCGGCCGCGGCGGCCGACCGCGTCGCGGTGCAACTCCAATCCGGGGACATCCCGCTGGTGGGGCGCACGGAGGCGGAGGTGTCGAAGGACATCGCCCGGCGACTGGTGGCCGAGGGTCATCGGCACGTCAACTTCTCGATCGTGGGCTCAGGACCGAACGCGGCGAGTCCGCACCACGACGCCACCGATCGGACGATCGTTGCCGGCGAGGTGGTCCTGTGCGATTTCGGCGGCACGATGTTCGGCGACGACGGGATCGGCTACTGCTCGGACATCACGCGCTGCGTGTGGACCGGCGGCGTCGAACCGCCGAGTGAGTTTCGTGATCTCTACGCCGTGCTGTTGGACGCACAACAGGCGGCGGTCGAGGCCGCGACGATCGGCACGCCGTGTGAAGACGTCGACGGAGTGGCGCGGCGGATCATCACGGATGGCGGCTACGGACCTCAGTTCATTCACCGCACGGGCCACGGCATCGGCATCGAGGAGCACGAGGACCCGTACATCGTCGGGGGCAACTGCGAGGCGCTCGTTCCCGGTCACGCGTTCTCGATCGAGCCGGGCATCTACTTCTCCGGCAAGTGGGGCGCGCGACTCGAGGACATCGTGATCGCGGCGGAGTCCGGACCGGACGCATTGAACACCGTCGAGCACGACCTCGTCGTCGTCGACGCTTGATGCCAATCCGGGTGCGCGCGATCGCGTGATCAAGCTCGACGGGGCGACCGTCATGCTCCAGTGGGCGACCGGTGGCTTGTTCTTCCTCTGGTTCACGCTGCGCCGCGGGATCGTGAGTGTCGGCTACGGCTGGCTGCTGCGATCGATCTACTTGTTGTTCGCGGTCGCGGCCGCGTTCATCGGCATCCGAGTCGACGTCGTGCCGCTGCGGGATGCGATGGCCATCCTCATGGCTCTCACGACCTCGGCGGCTTTGCTGCTGTCGATCGTCCGGCGGAAGGACGCGGCGTCGGCATTCGCGACGCCATTCGACATGGTTGCTCCGGCGCTCGGCGTCGTCGGGTTGCTCGCGGCCGGCGTGCACGCCGGCGATCCCGCCTTGCTCTCGGTCGTACGCACGTTGGTGGGCGCCGCCTTCCTCGGTGGTGTGAGCGACGCGATGCTGCTGGGCCATTGGTATCTGGTGCAGCCGGGCCTCAGCCGAGGCCCGCTGCTCGAACTCGTGCGGGCGGTTGGGCTCGTGTGGCCCTTGGAGGTCGCCGCGCTGTTGTGGCCGATCGGGATGGTGTCGGTCATCAACGGATCCATCGACGACGGTTACGCCGGGTTGCTCGGCTGGTTCTGGATCGCGTGTGCGGTCACCACGATCGTGCTGATCTTCGTGACGCGTGCCGCTCTGAAGGAGCGCGCGTACTCAGCCGTCATGGCTGCGACCGGCTTGCTCTACCTCGCCATCCTCACCGCGTTCGGCACGGACCTCGTCGCGCGCGCGGTGCTCGCGCGCTGACGAACCGACCAGGAGCGCACCGCCGAGACCGAGCAGTGTGATCGGCCAGATCCACCGCAGCGCGTTCTGGAGGTGATCCGGTCCGACGGTCAGCGCGAACGCACCGAGCCCGGCGAACAGCACGCCGATGAGGAACGAGGTGACGTTGAGCTCATGACGTTGCATCGCGAACCTCGACTTGTCCGAGGCCGACGTCCGCCTCGATCTCGACGCGAGGAGTCGACTCGCCCGAGGCCGGGAACGTCGCATCTCGCTCGACGTCGAATCCCCCCTCGTGTTGGTCGAGGAAGCGAACCTCACCCATCCCGGCGTGGCCGTGGATCACCACGGTGACGTTGCGAGGAACCGTGACGAGCAGGTGACCGATGCCGACCGTCGCCTTCACGCTCGTCGACGATCCACGTGGGAAGTCGACGTTGGTGAGGTCGAGGTGCATCTCACCGACACCGAGGTGGTACTCGCTGTGGAGATCGCTCAACGTGGTGGGCTCGATGTGCCGATGGCCCACGCCACCGGTGAACGGAACGTCGACAGCGGTGCTCACCGACATCAGCCCGATCAGCAACAGCCCGATGGGAATGAGCACGAAGCTGCGCCCGACCCACGCGCTGATCACCATCGCCAGGCCGACCACGACCAGCCCGACGGCGAACACGTTCGTTGGGTTGACCGAATGTCCGGCGGCCACGTACAGACCGGTGAGGCCGCCACCGACGAACAACAAGCCCAGGGTGATCGCGCCGATCCCGCCACGGCGGCGCTGTCGCGGCTGCGCGATCGGCGCGGGAACCGGCGGTTGCGGGTCTTCGAAGCTGGTCGTCGTAGGTGGTGACGGAGGAGGAGGTGCGGGTGGACCGGCCACCGGCGGGCGCGGCTCACGATCGAAGACGCCAGGTATGAGGAGCAACACGCCGCCGACGATGAGGGCCACCGGGAACAGCGCCCCACGGCTGAACCACCACACCGGGCCTCCGAACGAGGTGACGGCGATCGCGATCAACACGATGCCGGCGATCCGGCCCCACCGATGCTCACGGACGATCCGTTCACCGATGCTGGTGCTCTCGTCCTGCTCGGGGATGAGCAGCCAGCCGGCCACGTAGGCGATGGCGCCGGCGCCTCCGAAGAACGTTGCGACCACGAAGCCGATGCGTACGAACAGCGGATCGATGCGGAAGTGATCGGCGATGCCCTGGCAGACACCGGCGATCATCCTTCCGTTGCGCGGGCGCACGAGCCGAGGCGTCGGCGGCGCGAGAGGTTCCATGCCGCTCATCCTGCGAGTACGGGACTGCCCCAACAATCGGGGATGACCCGGATGGTGTCGGGGTCATGTCCCATGGTCGGCCCCTGAGGCGTGTGTGAAATTGGCGCCGTGCCCCGCCGTCACCACCTGCGCATCAGCACGATGGAGCGTGGCTCCGACCGTGTGATCGCGGGCGTGGCCAGTGGCCTCGCACGGGCCCTTCGGGTGGACCCGCTCATCGTGCGGGTGGCATTCGTCGTGCTCGCCGGTGCCGGCGGCGCGGGCGTGGTGATGTACTTCGTGCTCTGGTGGCTGATGCCAGGGCCGAACGGCGAGCAGGGCATCGACTTCGGCCGCGAGGAGATCGACTTCCGTCGCGCCGATCTCCGTCAGCCGCTGGCCATCGCGCTGATCGTCGGCGGTGTCGTGCTCCTGCTTCGCAACATCGGTCCGTTCTTCAACGATGCGTTCGTGTGGCCCGTCGTGCTCGCGGGATTCGGCATCGCTGTCCTCTGGTCGCGATCGGACGACGACGAGCGCGCCCGGCTGACGCAAGCCGCAGGGCGTCCGTTGCAGGCGGTGATCGGTGGCCGGCAAGCCGCGCTTCGCCTTGCGGTCGGTGGGGTGCTGGTGTTCTCCGGCATCGGTGTCTTCCTCGCCGCCAACGACGCGCTCACTGCAGCGCGCCAGGTCGGGCTCGCCGTGTTGGTGACGATCGCCGGGCTCTTCGTGATTCTCGGGCCGTGGGTGCGCCGGCTCGTCATCCAGCTTCGCGAGGAGCGCAGAGAACGCATTCGATCCGAGGAGCGAGCGGAGGTCGCCGCGCACCTGCACGACTCGGTGCTCCAGACCCTCGCGTTGATCCAGCGCAACGCCGATCGTCCGAAGGAGCTCGCCGCGCTGGCCCGCCGCCAGGAGCGCGAGCTCCGCACGTGGTTGTACGGCGATCGCGTCGCGCAGAGCAACGGTCACCATGGTTCGCTCGCAGCCGCAGTCGATGCGATGGTCGCGGAGGTGGAAGAGCTGCACGGGATCCAAGTCGACGTGGTGACCGTGGGGGAGTGCCCGGTCGACCCACGTGTCGAGGCGTTGCTGCAAGCGGCACGCGAGGCGTCCGTGAACGCAGCCAAGCATGCGGGGGTGGACACGGTGTCGCTGTACGTCGAGGCGGAGCCGGACCGCGTCACGGCCTTCGTGCGCGATCGCGGGTGTGGGTTCGACACGGACGCGACCGTGCCCGACGATCGCCGTGGCATCGCTTCGTCCATCCGCGAACGGATGCAACGCAACGGCGGAACCGCCACGATCACGTCCGCGCCTGGAGAGGGAACCGAAGTCCAGCTCGAGGTGAAGCGCACATGAACACGCGCGTCTTCCTCGTCGACGACCACCGCTTGTTCCTGTCGGGCGTGCAGGCCGAGCTGTCCGAACGGGTCGACGTGGTCGGCACCGCCACCGAGGTGAACGAGGCGATCAGTGAGATTCGTGACACCCAACCCGATGTGGTGCTCGTCGATGTGCACCTCCCTGGAGGTGGAGGCAAGGTGATCATCGAGTCGGTGCTGCGCACGCATCCGGATACGCGGTTCCTCGCGTTGTCGGTCTCGGATGCGGCGGAGGACGTGATTGCCGTGATCCGCGCCGGCGCCCGCGGCTACGTCACGAAGTCGATCGGCCCGGATGAGCTGGCCGACGCGGTGCGCCGGGTGCACGAG
>DASUCS010000230.1:0-4461 GCA_036275935.1 Acidimicrobiales bacterium | reverse complement strand
ACAAAGCCGTTCTCGCTCGCATCCAGCAGGTCTGAGTGCCACCCTGCGGATGTGGTGCGAGTTCGGCCGAGCGGATCGCTGATCTTGCTGTGCGGGCTGCCCGGGAGCGGCAAGACAACGGTTGCTCGGCGTCTCGAGGGTGAACTGGACGCGGTGCGGTTCTGCCCGGACGAGTGGATGGCTCGGCTCGGCATCGACCTGTTCGACCAGCAGGCTCGGGCGGAGATCGAGGCACTTCAGTGGGAGCTCGCGCAGCGGCTCCTGCGCGGCGGGGACACGGTGGTGATCGAGTGGGGTGTGTGGCGCCGGTCCGAGCGAGACGAGCTGCGATCGGCCGCTCGGCGTCTCGGAGCTCGCGTGGAGTTGCGCTACTTGGATGTGCCTCTCGAGGTGCGGTGGGCGCGCGTCCGCGATCGGGGGATGGAACAACGGCTCGGCACCGGGGCGCTGACGCATCAGAACCTGGTGGAGTACGACGAGATGTTCGAGCCACCAACCGACGCCGAGCTTGCGCTGTACGACCCACCCTCGACCTGATCGGAACGCGCCGATCCAGGTGATCTCTCGGGCGATTCGCAGCTTGGTGTGCGCGACAGGAGGGCGGTTACCGTCGGCACCGGACCTTCATTGCCAGGATGAGCGACACAAAGGAGTGGCGATGACCGTTGCCTGCGTCCATATCGCCGACGTTGGCCTGCCGAAGTCGCTTGGCCTCATCCGGCATCCGCGTCCGACATCGATCCCGGGGCTGTTGCAAGCCAACGCCGGTATTGCGGCCACGTTCGGCACTACGCCGGCGCGACCGTCACCAGGGCGCGTCGGGCTCATCGCGTTCTGGCACGACGAAGTCGCGCTCAAGCAGTTCGAAGCGACGCATCCGCTCGCCGCCAAACTCTGCGGCGGGCTGGTGGTGTACGCCCGGCCGTTGCGCATTCACGGCGCGTGGCCCGGCATCGGTGACGACGTTCCCACGCGGCGCAACGTCGACCACGACGGCCCGGTGCTCGTGCTCACGCTGGCGAAAACGAAGTTCTCGCGATTCGTTCCGTTCATCCGCGCCAGCCAGCCAGCCGAGAAGGCCGTGGTCAATGCGCCAGGCAACCTGTTCTCGAGTGCGGTCTTGCGCCCGCCGTTCATTTCGTCGGTGTCAGTGTGGGAGAGCAGCGACGCGGCCATGGACTACGCCTTCAGCGGCCACCAGCCCGGCCACCCCGAGGCAATCGCCGCCGGCCGTACCAAGCCGTTCCACCACCAGCAGGCCTTCATCCGCCTCGCCATCGACGAGATCCACGGCTCGCTCGCCGGGCGCAACCCCCTACCGCCCGACGCAGTCCACATCTGAGCCATCAGATCCTCGTCCGCGTCGTCGCTCTGCACGAGCGAGGTGCGGATCCAGTGCGGTCGCTCGACGGTTGAGGTCGGACGTTCAGGATCGGATGTCTTTGCGGCGGAACCAGGTCAGGGCGGCGGTGCCGAACACGATGAGATACGCGAGTTGGACGATGAGCCCGGCGATCATGTCCTGGGAGAAGCTGTTGTCGGTGAACATGGACTGCCACGCCTGGAGGTAGTGAGTGGGAAAGGCGTATCGGATGACGCCGAGTTCTTCGATGCCGTCGAGGATCTCGGAGATGATGTAGACGCCCACGGTGGCGGCGATGGCGCTGGTGGGGGTGTCGGTGAGGGTGGAGAACAGCATTCCGATCGCGAGCAGCGCGGTGAGTCCGAACGCGATGTAGCCGGTGGCGATGATGCTGCGGACCAGGAGCGCGCCGCTGTCGATGTGGATGGCAGAGATCGTGACGCGAGACACCACACCGCTCACGCGAGGCACGGTCACACCGTGCGCGCCGAACAGGACAGTGCCGGCGACGAGACCGGCGACCGCGATGAGGACCGTCGCCGCCCAGATGAGCACGCCGGCGACGAGGCCTTTGGCAACGAGCAGTCGACCGCGGGCGACCGGGCGCATCAACACGTACCGCAGGTTCCCCCAGGCGGCGTCACCCGCGACCGCATCGCCGGCGATGGTCCCGGCGATCACGACGAGGAGGAACCCGCTCATCACGCTCAACACCGCGGCTGGCACCAGCAGGCCGCTCTGTTGGGCCAGCCGGAACAGGCCTTCACCGTTGTCGCCTCGGCCGACCCGGTTCGCGCGTGCGTTGATGGCCACGACGATCAAGGTCGGTAGCCCGACCAACAACAAGGTGATCACCAGTGTCCGCGTCCGACGCGCCGCCTTGATGAACTCGGTGCGAACCAGAGCGATCACGGCAGGACCGCCGACGGCGTCTCGGTGGATGCCTCACCTGCAGCCAACAGATCCAAGAACGCGTCCTCGAGCCGCTGGGTGGCCATGATCGTCTCCAATCGAAGACCCGCACCCATCAGCGCCGCGGCGAGATCGGAGCGTCGCGCATCGCGCAGTTCGACAACGAGCCCGTCGCCCTGAGCGCTGGCTGCCGACACGATGGCCAGACCATTCAGCAACTGCAGCGCTCGAGCACGATCGTCGACCTCGACGTACACCGAGCCGCTCGAACCGATCAGCTCGCTGACGGTGCCGTTGGCGACGAGCCGCCCGTGATTCATCACCAACACGTGACTGCACACTTGCTCGACCTCGCTGAGATGGTGACTCGACAACAACACCGTCGCCCCATGCGAACTGAGCCGACCGATCAGCTCACGGATCTCACGGATCTCGCCGGGGTCCAACCCGTTCGTCGGCTCGTCAAGAACCAACAACTCCGGACGCCCCAACAACAACCGAGCGAAGCCGAGCCGTTGCTTCATGCCCTGGGAGTACGTGCGCACTGCACGATGAATCGCGTCGCCCAACCCGGCGATCGCCAACGCCCCGTCCAGATCGGCGTCACGCAGACGAGCACCTCCCGCTTCCCACCACAAACGCAGGTTGCGCATGCCCGACAAGTGCGGCACGAACGCGGCCTGCTCCACCATCGCCCCGACACGACCGAGCGTCACACACCCAGGCGTGACCGGCAGGCCGAACAGCTTCGTCACACCGCGCGATGGTCGCTCCAAACCCATGAGCACCCGCAAGGTCGTGGTCTTGCCCGCGCCGTTCGGTCCCAGCAGCCCATACACCTGACCCCGCTCCACGACGAACGACAGGTCCTCGACCGCCATCACCTCGCCAAAGGACTTCCACAGCCCGTCAACGGAAACGACAGCCTCACCAGCAACAGTCGTAGACACGCACGACAGCACATCACGTATGCGGCCGCCGGCGTACGCGGTCCAGGCCACCAACGACACCGGATACACCCAGCCACACGACTGATGACGCACCGGTACCGATCCAGGTCGAACGCATCCGATGATCGGCTGTGCAGATGGACTGCTCAGTGCAGCACAGGGAACACGGGAGCGGCGCGGCGCCCTGTGGCCGCTTCGATGAAGGACACGGGTTCGGCCTAGGTTGCCAAGAGTTCGACGACGGGGCGTGTCGTGGTGACGGGAAGCGAACCTTGGTCAAGGTCAATCGCTGCGCAAAGATCGAGGCCGTGCACCACCGCTTCGAAGTAGTCGACGGTGATCGGCCCCGCAGCGCGAACCGCGGCGATCGTGTGGGTGTTAGGCGAGTCCGAGTCGTTCGGCCTTGTCGACTACGTGGTCGCGGTCGCTGACGTCGAGCTTTCGGTAGATGTTGCGTAAGTGTGTCTTGAGCGTGTTGTTCGAGATGTAGAGCCTGGCGGCGATGTCGCGTGCAGGGAGCCGGGTTGGGAGGAAGCGGAGGACTTCGAGCTCTCGCAGGGTGAGTTCGTCATCTGGCGCGCCGCCGCCCTGCGCGACGGCTGGGTCGCCCCAGGCGTTGATCAGAGGGGCTAGCTGTTCCCTGCGAGTCGGGAGGGCGGCGCGCAGGAGGTCGTGCACGAGCGGCCCGTTGTCGATGAAGAGGCGGACGTGCCCGTCGGCGGTTGCTTCGGGGAGGATCTCGTCGAGGCCGGTGAGCGCGGCAACGCGTTCGCCTTGCCGGTAGAGGTACACGGCCCGCCAGAGTTCGTGTTCCAGCCGGGGGCGGCGCTCGTCGAGTTGCGGCCAGGCGTCGAGGATCCATGCTGCGCGGTCGGGGTCGCGTTCGAGCAGCGCGAGGTGAATGGCGACGGCGCTGCAGTCGGGATCTGTCTCGGGCTGGTCTGGGAGACACGCGGCGGCCTTGTCGGGCTGGTACACGGCGAGAAGTAGTCGGGCTTCTGTGGCTTGGGCGATCGTGTGGAACCGGGAGATCGGTGCGGTGTCGTAGACGTGCAGCCACTCTCGGAGGCGACGCAGGGCCGCGTCCGGAGTTCCGTTCGCCAGGCCGAGCAGCGCAGCCTCGGTCTCGATCTGCAGCAGCGTGGTCGGCTCGCGGTAGTGGTCTGCGATCGCTCGTCCCCGGGTGAGGTGGACCTCGGCGGTGACCAGTCGGTTGCGTTCACGTTCCACGCGAGC
>DASUCS010000229.1:0-7425 GCA_036275935.1 Acidimicrobiales bacterium | reverse complement strand
GGCTACCGTAGGCCGATGGCCAAGCCCCCCGACATGCAGATCGACCTCGAGACCATCTACCAGGTCACGATCGAGACCGATCGTGGACCCATCGTGATGGAGCTCGATCCGAAGCTCGCCCCGAACTCCGTCAATCACTTCGTCGCGTTGGCGCGCGACGGCTTCTACAACGGGCTGACGTTCCATCGGGTGGTGCCCGACTTCGTGATCCAGGGTGGCGATCCGGAGGGCAGCGGCCGCGGTGGTCCCGGCTACAAGTGGAACGACGAGCCGGTGAAGGGTGAGTACACCCTCGGCGCGGTCGCGATGGCAAATGCCGGGCCGAACACGAACGGCTCACAGTTCTTCATCTGCATCGACGACTGCCGGCGCAAGCTGGACAAGGCGTACAACCTGTTCGGCTACGTGATCGACGGCATCGACGTCGCCCAGAAGATCCAGCAGGGCGACGTGATGAAGACCGTCACGATCTCGGAGCGAGCCACCGACTGACGTGACACGCTCGAGGTCATGAGCGAGCACGAAGTGCGAGTGAATCAGGGACAAAGTTCAGCTCGCCGCAAAGCGGCGAGGAGTGAGGCCCGCAGGGCCGAACTGCTCACTGGCGCCTTCAGAGACGCACCATTCCTGCACATGCCACCGCCGGTTTGGGCGCGCCAGTGAGTGCGCCGCATCACGACCACGATCACCCTGACCTGCCACCGCCGGTCATCGAAGAGGTGCACGAAGGCGTGTACGCGTACGTGCAGCTCGACGGATCGTGGGGGCTGAACAACAGCGGCTTCCTCGTCGCTCGCGACGGCGTGACCCTCATCGACACGTGCTTCACCGAGCGCCGCACTCGCGCCTTGCTCGACGCCGTGTCGACCGTCACCGAGCAGCCGCTGCGCACGCTGATCAACACGCACCATCACGGCGATCACACGCACGGCAACTACCTGCTGCCGGCGGCGACGATCATCGGTCACGACCTCTGCCGCGACGAGATGATCGCCTCCGGCCACATGGCCACCGGCCTGTTCCCGGGTGTGGACTGGGGACACCTGGAGGTCGCGCCCCCCTTCGTCTGCTTCGACGACCACCTCAACGTGTTCGTCGACGATCGCAAGGTCGAGTTGCTGTTCGTCGGCCCGGCTCACACCACCAACGACGTCGTCGCGTGGCTGCCGGAGCTGCAGATCCTGTTCGCCGGTGATCTCGTGTTCAACGGCGGCACGCCGTTCGTCGTGATGGGCTCGGTGGCCGGATCACTCGCGGCGCTCGATCGGCTGAAAGCGCTCGGCCCGAGCATCGTCGTTCCCGGGCACGGGCCCGTGTGCGGCGTGAACAACATCGACGACCAGATCGCGTACCTGCGCTTCATCCAGGAAGTCGCGCGGAAGGGCTTCGAAGCAGGTACTCCGCCGCTCGAGCTCGCGCTGCAGACCGACCTCGGTCCGTTCGCCGAGCTTCACGACCCCGAACGCATCGTCGGCAACCTGTACCGCGCGTATTCGGAGCTGCGCGGCGAACCGCTCGGGCAGCCCATCGATCCGCAGGCCTACGCCGACATGATCACGTACAACGGCGGTGTGCCCCTACGTTGCTGGGCGTGACGCTTCCCGCCTCGCTCGCACCACTGCGCCACGGCGCCGGCGACCCGACGCTGCGCGTCGCCGCCGATGGGTTGTGGCGTGCGACACGCACACCCGACGGCCCCGGCACGATTCACGTACCGAGCGACGGCTCACCGGCCCGGGCCTGGGGACCCGGCCGCGGATGGCTGCTCGATCGTGCCGGCGGACTGCGGGGCGACCTCGACGACGTCACGACGTTCGATCCCTCGCCGCATCCGCTCGTCGCGCGGCTGGCGCATCAGTTCCCGAGGCTGCGCCTCCCTCGGACCGACCGTGTCCTCGACGCGCTGGTGCCCGCGGTCCTCGAACAGAAGGTGCCGGGGGCGGAGGCGCGACGAGCGTGGCGCGGTCTCGCCCTGCGACTCGGGGAGCCGGCTCCCGGCCCCGCTCCCCTGCGGCTGCCGCCGTCCCCTACGCAGTTGCTCGAGACCCCGTCGTACGTGTTCCACCGGCTCGGCGTCGAGCGCAAGCGCGCGGAGACGATCCACCGTTGCGCGCTGGTCGCACACCGGCTCGAGGAGGCGGTGAGCCTCGGCACGGCGGAGCTCGACCGACGTTTGCGTTCGATCGGCGGAGTCGGCGTGTGGACGTCCGCAGAGGTGCGCCGAGTCGCGCTCGGCGATCCCGACGCAGTCAGCATCGGCGACTACCACCTGCCGAACCTCGTCGCTTGGACGCTCGCCGGCGAACCTCGCGGCGACGACGATCGCATGCTCGAGCTCCTCGAGCCGTTCGCCGGTCATCGCGCTCGGGTCGTGCGGCTCCTCGAAGTCGCGGGGGTCGGCGCGCCCCGACGGGGCCCGCGCATGCGACTACGGCAGATCGCGCACCACTGATCAACGTAGAGTCGCCACATGTCATTGCGCGTGGTGGGAGCAGGAGTCGGACGGACCGGTACGCATTCGTTGAAGCTCGCGCTGGAGCAGCTGCTCGGCGGGCCGTGCCATCACATGCTCGAGGTCCTCGGGAACCCCGAAGGGCAGGTGCCCGGCTGGACGGACGCCATCGAGGGACGGCCTGTCGACTGGGACACGCTCCTCGACGGTTACAAGGCCATCGTGGACTGGCCGGGCGGCGCGTTCTGGCGCGAGCTCCTCGCCGCCAATCCCGACGCGCTCGTGCTGCTGTCGGTGCGCGATCCCGAGGCGTGGTACCGCAGTGCGACGGACACGATCTTCAACACGTTCGACATGGCGCCGCCCGGCGCCGGCGACTGGATGAACACCGTGCGCAAGCTGCTGCACGACCGGTTCAGCGACGACTTCACGAACAAGGACGCGATGATCGACGCCTTCAACCGCCACAACGAGGCCGTCCGTGAGGAAGCGCCGTCCGCGCAGCTCCTCGAATGGACTCCAAGCGACGGATGGGAACCCATCTGTGATCGCCTCGGCATCCCGGTGCCGGCCGAACCCTTCCCCGTGACGAACACGACCGACGACTTCCGGGCGATGTTGGGGATGCCGCCACTCACGTGACCGGCGCGTTCGTCCACACGTCGTCCCCAGGAAATCCACAGCGTTGCTCCCCTTCCGACGCACAGCCCGACGCGTTCACACTCGAAGCATGTTCGAGGTCACGCTGCGCGATCGCACCCGGGAACTGATCGAGGGCGCCGACGCCTACGGGCAGGAAGGGCAGATGACGACGTTCTTCCGGCACGGCGAAGGTCGCGAGGTCGTCGACTGCTGGAGCACACGCATCGCCAGCTTCCGCACATCGGAAGTCCTGATCATCCGTCGAGTCGAGGGCGAACGCGAGGCGGTACTTCGCAGCGCGTGAGCAGGCTATGGGACGTAGGTCGCGATCCAGGCGAGCGCGGCCATCCAGACGAAGCCGACGGCCGAGACGGCCGCGACGACACGCTCGGACCGCTTGGAATCGGCGAGCAGCGCGAGGCCGATGACCAGCGGGAAGGCGTTGAGTAGGCCGTAGCGCTCGATCGAGTTGAGGTTGGCTGCCGCGAGCGAGGTCGCGACGATGGCGGTCGAGTATGCGCCGTAGGACGCGGGCAACCGCTGCCACACCACCACCAGAAGAACGACGAACAGCACCGCGAACAAGAAGTGCAAACCGTCGACGTCGCGGTGCAGCAGGTCGGACGCGGCCTCGCCGACGCGGATGATCGGGTTCTCGTTGCCACCGCGCAACGTGTCCTGCACGTGCAGCGGCAGCTTCCAGTCCCCGAAGACATCGCCGACCCACCACAAGAACGCGAGCAAGCCCGCGACCGGACCGGCGACCGCGACCGCACGCGGACCGAGCTCGGCCACCCGCTTCTGGCGGATGCCGCGACCGGCCTCGATCAGCGCGGCCAGCGCGAGGAAGACCCCCGTCGGACGCGTGAGCGCGGCCGCGAACCCGAACACGCCCGCCCAGACCCACCGCTCACGGCGCAGTGCCAAGAACGTCGCGCCCGCCAGGACGACGAACATGGCCTCGGCGTACGCCCAGCTCAGTACGAACGCAGGAGGAACGATCGCGATCGCCCACGCGGCGCGTCGCGCGGCCTGCCCGTCGCCGGTCTCGTTCTTCGTGATGCGATGCACCAGTGCGCCCGCGCCGAGTGCGGCAACGTTGGCGACGATCAGCAGCGCGGTGCCTGGCGACATCGATGTGAGGGCGCCCACCGCGCGACCAACGAGCGAGTAAAGGGGAAAGAACCGCAGCGCCTCCTGCGCCTCGCCTCGGTAGCCGTGCTCCGCCAGACCCCGGTAGAACGATCCATCCCAAGCGAACAGCCCGAGTGTGTTCGGAAACGGGCGGATGCCGTGCTGACGGTGGTCGATCCACCAGCGCGCCGCGAACCACGCGACCAGCGTGAGCACCCGCGCCGCGATCCATCCGGGCAATGCCGCTCTGACATCGACCGCCGCGGTTCGCACCGCTGTGCGGCTTCGGCTCACGGCGCGCCGGGATACTGAATCAGCGACGCGTGCTCGAAGAACTTGCCGCCGTCCTCGAGGATGCGGATGTTCGGAGGTCCGAGCTTGGTGCCGAACTCCTGCTCGACGGATTCACACTGCCCCTCGAGCGTCTTGTAACCGCCGCTGTCGACGAGCCACACGTTGTGAGCCCCGCGCGCACGCTGGATGACCTGATCGGCAACGGCGACGGGATCGACCGCCGCGTTGCGCTTCTCGTAGTCGCGCCAGTCCACGAGCGCCGGATCTCCCAGTGTCGGGTAGCTGAGCTGCTGCAGGCCGAGCCGATCCGGCAGCTGTCGATGCGTCGCCGGTCCGAGTTGGTCGGGGCAGATCAGGACGATGTCGCCGGGCTGGGCTTCGGCACGGATGATGTCGGTGATCTCGCCGGTCTGCGTGCGATCGGTGATCGCGGTGTGGATGCCGCCGACGAGGCCGAGCACGAGGACGAACGCGGCGATGCAACCGCGCGCCACGGGACTGAGAAAGCGCGACAGCCCGACGGCCACCACGAGCAGGAACAGCGGGATGATCACCGCGGCGTAGCGAGTCGCGAAGGTCGTCCGGGTCGCGTAGCCCGCAACGGACGCCACCGCCATCGTCAGCGCGATCACGGTCGCTTCGCGGCGCACGGTCGGGATCGTCCGGATGTCGACTTCCAACCGGCGGCGATCCGTCGCACGGGCGAACACCCCGATGAGGAACAGCACTGCCACGGCAAGGCCGAACAGCTGGGCTTCGCCGTAGCCTCCGCCGCCGAAGTCCTGGAGTGTGTACGTGATCATCGGCGCCGGTCGGATCGGAGGCGCCCACGGCGTTCCGGTGTGCGCGGACTGGTACAGCATCACACCGAGCCACGGCACGAGGAAGATCCCGCCGGCGATGATCGCGATGAGCACGCGAACGGTGACCTTGCGGTCGTCGCCCTGCCGGCGCCACGCCCGCCACGCGAGCACGAGGACCGCCGACCCGATCAACCACATCGCCCAGTAGTGGGACAGCAGCAACGCTCCCGTCACCAACGCGATGCCGATCAACCGCGGTCGTGTGGTCCGCTCGAGCGCGTTCGAGACCAGCAAGTAGCCGGCGAACACGAGACACATCACCATCGAGTACATGCGGGTCTCGGTCGCGTACCGGATGGCGAACGGCGACAACGACAGGAGGGCGACCGTCGCCAGCGCGGTGTAACGACCGCCGGCGCGACGGCCCGCATACCAACCCAGCGGGATGGCGATCACGCCGAACAGCCCCGACAGGGATCGCACCGCGACGTCGCCCTCGCCGAACAGTGAGATCCAGCCGTGGAGGAGGAAGTAGTACAGGGGCGGGTGCCCGTCGTGGCGGAGGGCGCCCGGGATGTCGCCCAGCGGGAGCCGGGCGATGTCGACGGTCAACGCCTCGTCGAGCCAGAGGTGCGACGTGGTCCAGAACCGCAGCGCGACGCCGATCACGACCGCGATCCCGGCGCCGATCAGCTCGAACCGGCGAGGAGTCGTCTCGATGTCCGTCGCGGCCGCTCCGGCCGGTGATGGCAAGGCGGGCGCGGGCTCGGTGCCTGTCACCACCACGTGGCGCGACACTAGCTGGGGGTACTTCGGCCACCAGTCACGGCCCCCATACACTCGCTCGTCAGATGACGGATACAGCCACCAACCCGACACCCCCCTCGACGCCGGACGGCGAGCACCACGTGGTCATCATCGGAGCCGGACCCGCAGGGCTCACGGCGGCGTACATGCTGGGCAAGGACGACATCCAGGCGACCGTGCTCGAGGCCGACAACGTGGTCGGCGGCATCAGCCGAACCGTCGAGCGGGATGGATGGCGGTTCGACATCGGCGGTCACCGGTTCTTCACCAAGGTGCGCGAGGTCGAGGAGCTGTGGCACGAGATCCTGCCGGACGAGGACTTCCTGCAGCGCCCGCGAATGAGCCGCGTGTACTACATGGGCAAGTACTTCGACTACCCGATCAAGATCGGCAACGCGCTGAAGAACTTCGGGCTCGTCGAGTCCTTCCGCGTCGGCATGTCGTACGTCTGGGCCCGCATCCACCGGCCGTCGCAGGCCGACCAGGTCTACCTCGAAGGATGGATCTCGGCGCGCTTCGGCCGGCGGCTCTACATGCATCTGTTCAAGAGCTACAACGAGAAGCTCTGGGGCCGCCCCGCGTCGGAGATCAGCGCGGACTTCGCGGCACAACGCATCAAGAACCTCAACGCCTGGAACGCGGTGACCACCGCGCTCAAGCCGAAGCGCAAGCGCAAGGACGCGCAGATCACGTCACTGATCGAGGAGTTCCAATATCCGAAGTACGGGCCGGGGATGATGTGGGAGACGTGCCGCGACAAGGTCGAGGCTGCCGGCACGAAGGTCGTGATGGAGTCGCCCGTGACGCGGATCCGTCACGAGAACGGAAAGGCCGTCGCCGTCGTGGCCGCCAACGGCAACGTCGAGACCGAGTACCCGTGCACTGCGGTCATCTCGTCGATGCCGTTCCCGTTGTTGCTCGACTCGATGGACCCGAAGCCGCCGGCCGAAGTGCTCGATGCGGCATCGAAGCTGACGTTCCGCGACTTCATGACCGTCGCCCTCGTGGTGCCGCAGGAGCACAGCTTCCCTGACAACTGGATCTACATCCACGACCCGAACGTGCGCGTCGGTCGCATCCAGAACTTCGGTTCCTGGTCGCCGTACCTCATCAAGGAGGGCCGCACGTGTCTCGGGCTCGAGTACTTCGTGTTCGAGGGCGACGACGACTGGAACATGAAGGACGAAGACCTCGTCGCCCGAGGCGCTCGCGAGCTCGAGATCCTCGGGCTGTCGCAGGTCGACAAAGTCGAGGCCGGTTACGTGGTGCGGATGCCCAAGGCGTATCCCGTGT
>DASUCS010000228.1:0-2616 GCA_036275935.1 Acidimicrobiales bacterium | reverse complement strand
GGGTTTGGGCGCCGCCTCGTGATGCGGCTGCACGTCGACGGTTGCGTCGGCGACCTCTTCGTACCAGGCCGTCCGTTCGTCGAGCAGTCGGGCGAGCGCTTCCGCGGGGTCGTCGTCGAGCAGCGGGCGATGCGCCTTCTTGCGCGTGCGCGACGCGAGGAATTGCGGAGACGCGACGAGCCACACGACGAACACATCCGGCTGGCGCAGCAGCTTGCGCGTGGACTCCGTCACGACCGCGCCGCCCCCCGCCGCGATCACCGTGGGTTCGTCCGCACCCAAGAGGTCGGCCATCACGTCGGCCTCGACCTCACGAAACGCAGGCTCGCCGTCCGCGGCGAAGATCTCGCGCACGCTTCGGCCGGCGCGCTGCTCGATCTCGTCGTCTGCATCTCGGAACGGTCGGGCGAGCAAGGCCGCGACGCGCCGCCCGACGCTCGACTTGCCGGATCCGGAGAGCCCGACGAGAACGATGTGCGTCGGGGTGGTCATCCCTCGCGCAGTGACTCGACGTACGTCCGGTGGTTGCGGACGAGCTCTGCGACGGAGTCGCCACCGAACTTGCGGAGCACCTCGTCGGCCAGGACGAGCGACACCATGGTCTCCGCCACCACACCCATGGCGGGCACGGCGGTGACGTCGGTTCGCTCCTTGAAGCTGACCGTCTCCTCCTTGGTCACGACGTCGACGGTCTTGAGCACTGGCCGGTTGAGGCTGGCCAGTGGCTTCATCGCGACGCGCGCGACGAGCAGCTCGCCGGTGGTCATCCCGCCCTCGAGCCCACCGGCCAGCGTCGACTCGCGGCGGTAGCGCTGCTCGGGCTCGCTCCACACGATCGGATCGTGTGCCTCGGAACCGACCCGTGACGCGACTTCGAACCCGTCACCGATCTCGACGCCTTTGACCGCTTGGATGCTCATCAGCGCCTGCGCGAGCAGACCGTCGAGCTTGCGGTCCCAGTGCACGTAGCTCCCCAACCCGACCGGCACGCCGTACGCAAGTACCTCGACGATGCCGCCGAGCGAGTCACCCTCCTTGGCCGCGGCCTTGATGGCGTCGACCATCGCCGTCTCGGCCGCCGAGTCGAAGCAGCGGACCGACGACTCGTCGACGCGCTCGAGATCGGCAGGTGTCGGGCGCTCCTCGCTCTTGGAGCGGACGTCGCCCAGCTGGATCACGTGCGAGAGCACGTCGACGCCGATCTGGCGCAACAGCACCTTCGCCACCGCACCGGCAGCAACTCGCGCCGCCGTTTCTCGCGCGGACGCTCGCTCGAGAACGTCGCGGGCGTCGGTGAAGCCGTACTTCTGCATCCCCGCGAGGTCGGCGTGCCCCGGACGGGGCTGCGTCAGTGGGGACGCGGTCGGGCCGTCCTCCGCCGCCGGCGACATCTCCTTCTGCCACTTCGCCGGATCCTTGTTCCACTCCGAGTTGCCGATCTCGATCGCCACGGGCGAGCCGAGCGTGCGCCCGTGACGGATGCCCCCGATCAGCGTGAGCTCGTCCCCCTCGAAGCGCATGCGCGGGCCACGGCCGTAGCCGAGGCGTCGCCGCGCCAGTTCGCCTGCGATGTCGCCCGCCTCGATCTCGAGGCCCGCGGGCAGGCCCTCGACGATCACCACCAGGGCGCGACCGTGCGACTCGCCCGCGGTGAGGAAGCGCAACATCGTCTCAATCGTACTGGCGGCCCCGTGTGGGCCCCGAGACCGTTAGATCAGGTAGTTCTGGAAGTTCAGGACGACGAAGACCGTCCCGAAGGCCAGTGCCGGGCCGAAGGGGAAGGCGCCACCTCGCCCCCGCGCCACACGGACGAGCAGTCCGAACACGATTCCGACGAGCGAACCGATGAACAACGCGATCATCACGAGGTACGCCGCGGACCCCGCCCCGTTGGCGACCCATCCGAGCGACAAACCCATCAGCAGAGCGAGCTTCACGTCTCCGAAGCCCATGCCCGCCGGATAGATGACGTGGAACACGAAGAGGATCGCGAAGAACGTCGCCATGCCCACCAGCGCGTACTCCAGTGGCTGCAGCACGTCCCCGTAGGGCCGAACGATGGCGAACGTCGCCACCACCATCAGCACCGCCGTGAGCCCGAGTGCCGGGAAGACGATGCGGTCCGGGATGCGATAGACGCGCAGGTCGACCGCGGAGACCGCCAACAGCGTCGAGAACACGAGGAAGTACACGACCGCGACCCACCATCGGTGGAGCTCGGACTTGTTGGCGACGGCCAGCCACAGCAACCCGTTCACCACGGCGACGGCAACCCGGGCGCGTGGCTCCAGTGGGCTCGGCTCCGGGATCGTCTCGACGACGCGCACGATCACGAACCACCCGACCAGAACGCCGGCGATCGTGCTCAGTGTGACTGCGGCCGTGCCCATGCGGAGACGAAGGTACTCAGCGACCGGCGACCCGCCGGCGATGCCTCAGCGACTGAGGATGGCGGGGATGGCGATCGCGAGCGCGACGAGCAGCACGACCATCACGACGATGATCTCCGGCCACGTGAGGCCGTCGCGTTCCTCGGCCGGCGCTTGCCAGGGCATCTGCATCACCTGTGTATCGCCGCCTCGGTTGTGCGACTTGAGCGAATCAACAGCGCAATTG
>DASUCS010000227.1:0-6320 GCA_036275935.1 Acidimicrobiales bacterium | reverse complement strand
CATCGAGCTGCGGTGGCTCGGCATCACCGACGACTACCAGCTCGACCTCAGCGACCTCGACGAGAAGCTCGACGGCGCCAAGCTCCTGGCGGTCACCGCGCTCTCCAACGTGCTGGGCACCATCACGCCGGTGAAGCAGCTTGCCGACGCCGCACACGCCGCGGGCGCGCTGTGCCTCGTCGATGCCGCGCAGCACGTCCCGCACATCGCGACGGACGTGCAGGATCTCGGATGCGACTTCTTCGGCTTCACCGGCCACAAGATGTGCGGCCCCACCGGCATCGGCGTGCTCTGGGCGCGAGAGGAGCTCCTCGAGGCGATGCCGCCGTTCCTCGGTGGCGGCGAGATGATCCTCGACGTTCGCAAGGACGGCTGGATTCCGAAGGAACCGCCGTGGAAGTTCGAGGCGGGTACGCCGCCCATCGTCGAGGTGATCGGCCTCGGCGCCGCCGTGGACTACCTGACCTCGATCGGGATGGAGAACATCCGTCGCCACGAGGTCGAGCTCACGTCCTACGCACTGCGGACCTTGAAGAAGCGCTTCGGTGATGACATCACCATCCACGGCCCGTCGGAACCGGACATGCGGGGCGGGGTGCTGTCGATCGCCTTTCGAGACGTGCACCCGCACGACATCTCTCAGATCCTCGACACCGAAGGTGTCTGTGTGCGCGCCGCGCACCACTGCGCCAAGCCCCTCATGCGCCGACTCGGCGTCGGTGCCACCGCGCGGGCGTCGATGTACCTCTACAACGACGAGGCCGACATCGACGCATTGGCGGATGCACTCGACCACACGGCTACGTTCTTCGGCTGATCACCATGCCCGGACTCGAAGACCTCTATCGCGAGATCATCCTCGACCACTACCGCAACCCGCGGAACCGTGGCGAGCTTCCCGTGCCGCCGGCCCATCGGGTCGAGGGCTTCAACCCGCTGTGCGGCGACGAGGTCGTCATCTATCTCGAGGTCGACGGCGACACGGTCACGGACCTGCGCATCGACGGTCAGGGCTGTTCGATCAGCCAGTCGTCGGCCTCGATGATGTCGGCCGCGGTGAAGGGCAAGACCGTCGACGAGGTCCAGGCCCTGACCCGAGCCTTCAAGGCGATGATGTCGATCCACGAATCGTCGCTCGACGGTGGCGACGGCGAGCCGATCGAGGTCGACCCGGACGTGAAGCTCGGCGATCTCGAGGCGCTGCGCGGCGTGGTGAAGTTCCCGGTGCGGATCAAGTGCGCCACGCTCTCGTGGAACACACTGGCGCAGGGCCTCGACGAGGCCGAAGGCTCCTGACCTCTTGACGTCACTCGACCGGTTCCGAGTCGACGGGCGCGCCGCGATCGTCACTGGCGCGGGACGCGGGATCGGCGCTGCCACTGCTTTGGTGCTCGCCGAGGCGGGCGCGGACGTGGTGTTGGCGTCACGCACCGTCGAGCAGCTCGACGCCGTCGCGAAGCAGATCGAGGCTGCGGGGCGGCGAGCGGTCGTCGCTCCGATGGACGTGAACGACAACGACTCGGTGGCGTCACTCGTCGACCGCTGCGTCGAAGCGTTCGGTCGTGTGGACATCATCGTGAACAACGCCGGCGGCACGATGCCCCGCCCGTTGCTCGACACCAGCCCCGGCTACCTCGAGCGAGCCTTCCACTTCAACGTCACGTCGGCCTTCGTGCTGTCGAAGACAGCGGTGCCGCACCTGCTCGAGTCCGACGGCGCATCGATCGTCAACATCTCGTCGGCGATCGGACGGCTGCGCGACCGCGGCATGCTCGCCTATGGAACGTCGAAAGCCGCGCTGTCACACATGACGCGCATGATGGCGGCCGACCTCGCACCAAAGGTGCGCGTCAACGCCATCGCGGTGGGCTCGGTCGCCACATCAGCGCTCGAGGTCGTGCTCGAGAGCGACGAGCTGCGCACGCAGATGGTCGACGGCACGCCCCTCAAGCGGCTCGGCGAGCCCGACGACATCGCCCTCGCCGCGCTCTACCTCGCGTCGCCCGCGTCCTCGTTCGTCACGGGCAAGATCCTCGAGGTCGACGGCGGCCTCGAAGAAGCCAATCTGGAGCTCGGCCTCCCGGATCTCTGAGCCGCGTCGGCTCGACCGAACGACACGTCCGGCGAAGCCGCCGCTGGGACGGAGGACAGGCGGCCGCCGGACAGCACAAAAGAGCGAGCCCGAAGGGCGCAGCGATTTGTGTCGAATTACGGCTGAGGGATCTTCGCCGTTTCGCCCAGCGCGTTGTTGATCGCCTCGGCGAGCTCGCGGTCGCGATCGGTGATCTCGCCCTTGTCGTGCGACATGAGGTCGATCACCACCTTGTTCCACGAGTTCGACCAGTCCGGATGGTGATTGGCCTTCTCCGCCAGCAACGCGACCATCGACATGAAGCCGAACGCCTCCACGAAATCGTGGAACTCGATCTCGCGATGCAGCTTGCCGTCCGCGAGTGACCAACCTTCGGGGATCGATTCGGGCATGACCCCGAGGCTATTGCTATGTAGAGATGATCGAAACGGGGGTCCCGACGGGGGCCAGCGTCGCGAGTTGTGTGACGTCGTCGTTGAGCATGCGCACGCAGCCGTTGCTGATGTAGCCCGGGATCAGGTTCGGATGGTTCGTGCCGTGGATCGCGATCTGGCCGACGCCACCGTCGAAGCTCTGCAACACATCGCTGAACGCGGCCACGCTCAGTTGATAGGGCCCATAGGCGCCGTTCGGGTTGTCGATGTGCACCACGATGTCGATGAAGAAATCGCCGAGCGGCGTCGGGGTGCGATCGACGCCGGTCCCGACGGGCGCCTGGAAGAGCACCTCGTCGGATGTGCCCTTGTAGACGGTGAGGACGTGGGACTCGCGTTGCACGACGATGCGGTTGTCGACGGGTCGCAGCGCAACGTCGGAGGCATGGATCCACGCAGTGCGCTCGTTCGGCCGACGGGAGACCTGGACGTGCAGCCAGCCCGGCGGACCGTGCTCCTTCACCAGGAACGCGAGAGGAACGTGCTCCCACGTCGGGTTGTCCATCGAGTCCGACGGTTCCGTGGCGCCCGGTGCGTCGTAGAGGTTGACCTGGGGAACGACCGCATCGGCGGCTTCGAACGCGTGCGCCGGCTTCGGCGCCGTCGTGGTGGTGGTCGTGGACGTCGTGGTCGTCGTCGTCGTTGCCGCGGCGGCGACGGACTCACCCTTGTGGCGCGGCCAGACCGCAGTCAGAACCGCGCCGATGAGAACGAGCGTGATGATCGCCGCCAACGAGCGCCGGAACCGCACGTCGCTGAACATATGTCAGAAAGGATCGGCAAATGGGTCGCCCAAATCAAGGTTGGGCGAATCTTGGGCACTTTCATCGTCGGCGTTGTCGGTGAACTCGGCATAGCCGGTGCGCTCGAGCTCGGCGGCCAGCTCGGCGCCGCCCGATGTCCGAATCCGACCCTTGACGAGCACATGCACCCGGTCGGGACGGAGCTCGTGGAGCAGGCGGCTGTAGTGCGTGATCGCGAGCACGCCGACACCGCGCTCGTTCGTCGCGGCCTCGATCCGGCGGCTGACCGCCCGGAGCGCGTCGACGTCGAGTCCGGAGTCGATCTCGTCCAGCACGGCGATCTTGGGGTCGAGGACGCCCAGCTGCAGCGTCTCGTTGCGCTTCTTCTCCCCGCCGGACAGGTCGACGTTCAGCGGCCGGTCGAGGAATCGTGCGTCGAACCCGATGCGCTCGGCCTCGATGGCCAAGGTCTGCCGCAAACCGTCGATTGGCTTGCCCGCAGCAACGAGGGCCTCGCCGAGCACCGACGTCAGGGCGACGCCGGGCACCTCGATCGGGTACTGCATCGCCAGGAACAGGCCCGCCTGAGCGCGGCGCCATGTCGGCAGTTCGAGCAGATCGACCCCGTCGAGGGTCACCCGCCCACCGAAGACCTCGTAACCCGGCTTGCCCATCAAGACGTGCGACAGCGTCGACTTGCCCGACCCGTTGGGCCCCATGACCGCGTGCACCTCGCCCGAGCGCACGACGAGATCGATCCCCTGGAGGATCTCCCGCCCGGCGATGCCGGCCCGCAACCCCTCGATGCGCAGCTCGGACGTCACGTGATCACCAGCACGATCTTGCCGTCCTCGATCTCGACGTCATACGTCGGCACGGCACGGGTCGCCGGCAGCGACTGCGGTTCGCCTGTCTCCAGCGAGAACGTGCTGCCGTGCTTCCAGCACTCGATCTCGCGCTCGTCGCAGTAGACCTCGCCCTCGGACAGCGAGACCTCGGCGTGCGAACACGTATCGCCGATCGCGTAGACGTCGTCGCCGCACCGCACGAGCGCGACGCGGCGCTTGCCGACGTCGACCCGCTTCGCCGTCCCCGGTGCGAAGTCGTCCAGCGCCCCGACCACCACACGCTCGGTCATGCGACGCCCGTCTGTCGATCGAGCTTGCCGCTGACCAGCGTGCGCAGCGCGTCGCCAACCCCGTCGACCGGGAGCTTCGCGAGCACCTGGTCGAAGAAGCCCGTGACGATGAGCCGCTCGGCGACGGCCGTCGGGACACCTCGGCTCTCGAGGTAGAAGCGCTGCTCCTCGTCGATCGGTCCGACCGCCGAGGCATGGCTGCACCGAACGTCGTTGTTCTCGATCTCGAGGTTCGGCACGGACTCGGCCCACGCCCCCTCCGACAACTTGATGTTGCGGTTGGTCTGGAAGGCGTTCGTGCCGCGCGCGTTCTTCCGCACGCGGATCATGCCCGTGTAGACGCTGCGGCTGCGCCCCCCGACCGCGCCCTTGAACAGCAAGTTGCTCGTCGTGTCGGGGGCGGCGTGGTCCTGGAAGGTCCGGAAGTCGAGCATCTGGTCCGCCTCGCCGAAGTACACGGCCCGCAGCCGGCCGGTCGCGCCTCGCCCGACCAGGCGGCAATCGGTGCGCTGACGGGCGTAGTCGCCGCCGAATGCGGCTGCGACAGAAGTGAGTGTGGCGTCGGCGTCCACGGTCGCGACCTGCGAGGCGATCTGCCAGGTGGCCATGCCGAGGTTCTGCGCGTTGAGGTAGTCGAGACGCGCCGCGCGTGCGAGCGACAGCTCGGTGACGGGAACCATGAGCGCGTTCACTGCTTCGGCGGACGCGGCGTACTCCACGACCTTGGCTCGGCTGTCCTCGCCCGCCACCACGACCGTACGCGGGAACGTCGCGATGTTCGGCTCGTCGACCCACCGAGCGATCACAATGGGCGCTTCGACGGTCGCGCCGGGTGCGACGCGCACGACGATCGGCGCCGCCGTGAGGTCGTCGTTCATCTCGGCGAACACGTCGGTGGGCTCCACCATCGCGAGACCGAGCGCGTCTTCCGGCTCGGTCACGACGTCGACCCCTGGGGCCGCGACGTCGAGGAACACCACGCGTCCGTTGACCGTGACGATCGTGACGCCGCGCACCGGCACGGTCCCGAGTGCCGCCTCGATCGGCGCCGGGATGCCCCCGGTCAGCGGCGCGTCACCGGCCGGGTCGTACAGATCGAGATCGAGCTCGGCGATGCGGCTGTATCGCCAGACCTCTTCTTCGGTCGACGGCAGCGAGTAGCGGGACAGCCCGCCCATCAGCGGCGCACTCGGCGACCGTCAGCGGCGGCGGCGGAAGATCTTTCGGAAGCGACCGCCCTTGGCCTGCTCGCGCTGGTAGTCGGCGAGGACTTCCGGTCCGACCGAGTTGATGACGTCCTCGGCCTCGTCGAGCAGTGCAGCGACGTCGTCGCCGTACTTGTCGAGATCGACGGGTTCGTCCGGCGTCTTGGGCGTGACGAGGGAGCCGTGGCTCCAATTGACGTCAACGAGGCGACGTTCGTATTTCGGACAATCTTCCGGGCAGCGCCATGGCGCCTCGGGCGCGAGGTCGAGATCGCACTTGCGCACGGTCTCCCCGCCCGCGTACGTCCGGCTCTCGTAGTGCCGGCACTCGGTCCGCATCACGGCAGCAAGTGTGCCGTGACGAAGCCGGTTCAGCCGACCGAGCCCTCCATCTGGAGCTCGATCAGGCGCGACCACTCGACGGCGTACTCCATCGGGAGCGTGCGCGTGACCGGCTCGATGAAGCCGTTGACGATCATGCCCATCGCCTGCTCCTGCGAGAGGCCACGGGACATCAGGTAGAAGAGCTGCTCGTCGCCGACCTTCGACACGGTCGCCTCGTGGCCGATCAGCGCGTCCTTCTCGCCGATCTCCATGCGCGGGAACGTCTCGGAGATGGAGTGGTCGTCGAGGATGAGCGCGTCGCACTGCACGTGGCTCTTCGAGCCGTACGCGCCTTCCTCGACGCGGACGAGGCCGCGGTAGGTC
>DASUCS010000226.1:0-20231 GCA_036275935.1 Acidimicrobiales bacterium | reverse complement strand
CAATCGATGGGCCTCGGCCTGTCGATCGTGCGGACCCTGGTCACGTCGGAGCTCGGCGGGACCATCGAGATGCACGAGGGGAACGGTCCCGCGGACCGGCCCGGGACCGTCGTGGAGCTCAAGCTCCCTTTGCTACTCGCGGATTGATCGCCCGAACGAAACTCAGGAGGCGCGGCGCTGGCGGGCGACCCACGCCCGGCGCAGCTTGCGGCGCTCCTCTTCGGACGTCCCGCCCCAGACACCCGAGTCCTGGTTCGTCACCAGGGCGAACTCGAGGCATGCGGATTGAGACGGGCATTCACGACAGACAGCCTTCGCCTGCTCGATCTGTTCGATCGCCGGCCCGGTCGTACCCACCGGGAAGAAGAGATCGGGGTTGGTGTCACGGCAAGCGGCGTGGTCACGCCAGTCGTCGTCTTCGATCGAGAACGCATCTACAGCTTGGGGCAGCGCCACCCATCCTCCAGGTGGTTTGGTCACGCACCGCAGTTTGTGACGAGTTTCACATGCTCCCCCGAGTACTGATCTGGTCAGGTGGAGCTGGAAGCAACGGGATCGTAACTTCCCTTGCGCACAGGGGCAACCAGTTGTTTCGCTGCCCGAAATGAGATTCCTGCAAACGGAGATCATCGCCCATCGGGGAGCGTCGCTGGCCTTCGCCGAGAATACCGTCGAGGCGTTCCGAGGGGCGCGCGCGCTGGGGGCGACGTGGGTCGAGCTCGACGTTCGCCGGACGGCGGACGGCCTGCTCGCCGTGCACCATGACAGCCATCTGCCCGACGGTCGTGCGCTCGTCGACCTCGAGGCCGCGAAGCTCCCTGCGCAGGTGCCGTCGCTGGCCGAGGCCCTCGCGGCCTGTGCTCCGCTCGGCGTCAACGTCGAGATCAAGAACTCGCCCAACGACGTCGACTTCGACGCGACGGCGGCGATCGTCGAACCGGTGGTCGCGGACATTCGAGCCGGCTCCGTTGCCGTCATCGTCTCGTCGTTCCACCCGCCCACGCTCGATCGCGTGCGGGCGGTCGATCCGTCCCTCGACACCGCACAGCTCACGTTCGACCTGTCCGATCTGCAACGCACGATCGAGCGCGTCGTGGCGGCCGGACATGTCGCGTTGCATCCGTTCGATCTCACGGTGACCGCAGAGGTGGTCGAACTCGCGCACGGTGCCGGGCTCCGGGTCAATGTGTGGACCGTGGACGACCCTGCGCGCATGGTCCAGCTCGCGGAGATGGGCGTCGACGGAATCGTGACGAACGTCCCCGATGTGGCGGCGACGGCGTTGGGTCGCGGGTGACGGTGCGACGGACAGCACAAAAGAACGAGGCCGGAGGCCGAGTGATTTGTGTCGGATTACGGGGGTAGCACCAAGCGGAGCGCCTCGGGCTCGTGCTTGAAGGCAAGGTGCTCGGTCTCGCCGAGGTAGTCGCCGTCGACCTGGTAGGGGAACGGGCCGTGACCCTCGACCACGAGGGACGAGAGGTCCGAGCGCACATCGAGGTGCCGCTGCCGGCGGATGTCCTTGCCGAACCCGAGGGCGCTGGCCGCGCCCCGCACCAGCGTCCACAAGCCGAAGTGGCGGAAGGTCACGATGGCGAGGCCGCGGTCCAAGGTCGCTTCCGGGATCACGTTGAAGGGCCGATTGCCGAGGAACGTGTACGGGTTCGTGTTGAAGCAGATGGAGAAGTAGCCGTCGTCGACGACGTCGCCGTCCTCGTACTTCACCGAGAACCGCGGCTGGCTGCGGTCGTAGTGGCGGAACCACGTGGCGAACGTGGCGTAGATGAACAAGGGGTGCGATGCGTAGCGCTTGAGCCCGGCGCGCCGCTCGACCTGCTTGACGACGACGGCGTCGAACCCGAGCCCGACGTGGAAGAGGAAGTAGCGGCCGTTGACCGATCCCAGCCCGACGGACTCGATGCGCTCCTCGCGCAGGCCGTCGACCAGGACGCCGGTCGCGTCGATCGGATCGTTCGGGAGTCCGATCGTTCGCGCGAAGACGTTGGTGGAACCCCCCGGTAGCGGCGCGAGTGCGGTGCGGGTGCCCGCGAGCCCGTTCGCGACCTCGTTCAGCGTGCCGTCGCCACCGAGACACACGACCACGTCGACGCCGTCGTTCGCCGCGCCCTGGGCGAGCCGGATCGCGTGACCGCGACGGTTGGTCTCGGCCATCGTGACCTGGTGATCCGCCGAGAGCGCCTTCTGGATCACGACCCGTCCGCGGGCCGTCACGGACGACGCCGACGAGTTCACGATGAGCAACAAGCGCATTGAGGCCAGTTGGTCACGCCCGCACCGGTGCTGGCAAGATCGCTCGCTATGAATATTGCCGTCTGCGTGAAGCAGATCCCCGATCCGGCGGAGCCAGGTGCGCTCAACGCCGATCACACATTGAAGCGCGACGGGAAGCTGATCCTCGACGAGTCGGACTCGTACGGCGTCGAGATGGCCCTCCAGCTGGTCGACAAGGCGGGTGGGGGCGAGGTCACGCTCGTCTCGATGGCACCGAACAGCGAGATGTCCGGCTTGCGCACGGCGCTGGCGATGGGCGCGGCCAAGGCCGTGCTCGTCAGCGACGACGCGCTGAAGGGCGCAGGTGCGCTCGACACCGCCAAGGTGCTCGCCGCCGCCATCAAGCGGACCGAATTCGACCTCGTGCTCGCGGCAGTGGAGTCGTCCGACGGCTACACCGGCATCGTCCCGGAGCAGATCGCCGAGGTCCTCGATCTTCCGTCGGTGACGTTCGCGAAGCACATCGAGGTCGACGGCTCGACCGCGAAGGTGCAGCGCCAGACGGAGTCGGGCTACGACGAGGTCGAGTGCCCGCTGCCGTGTGTCCTGTCCGTGACCGCAGGTGTCGTCGAGCCCCGTTACCCGAGCTTCAAGGGGATCATGGCGGCCAAGTCGAAGCCGGTCGACGAGGTGAAGGTCGCCGATCTCGGTCTCGACGCCGGCATCGTCGGCTGGGCCGGTGCCGGTCAGGAGATCGTCGCCGTCGACCAGGCCGAAGAGCGCCAGGCCGGCGAGATCGTCGAAGACGACGGTGAAGGCTTCCAGAAGATCGTTGCGTCTCTCGAGAACTTGAAGGTGATCTGACGTGGGTTTGAACAAGGTTTGGGTGTTCGCCGAGAGCGACGGCGACAAGGTGAAGACGATCTCGCTCGAGATGCTCGCCAAGGCGCGCGAGCTCGGCGACACGGTCGAGTGCTTGTACGCCGGCGACGGTGCGGCCGTCGCCGAGACGCTCGGCAAGCACGGCGCGACGAAGGTGTACGCCACCGGTGATCTCGACGGGAAGCTGCCCGGGCCGCATGTCGCGGGGGCGATCGCCGACGCGATCAACGGCGGCAACTCGCCGGACCTCATCCTGTTCGGCACGACCTACGAAGGCCGCGACATCGCGGCGCGCCTGTCGGTGAAGCTCGACAAGCCCGTGTTGTCCAACAACACAGATGTGTCCGCCGATGGTGACGCGGTTGTCGCGAGCACGCCGATCTTCGGCGGCACCCAGATCGTGCGCACGAAGCTCACTGCAGGGACGCCGAACATCGTGTTGGTGCGACCGAAGTCGTTCGCGGCGGAGGAGAGCGGTGGCGGCGCCGCATCGGTCGAGGCGCTCCCGCTCGGCGACGTCGGCGCAACCGGCGCAGCGAAGGTCATCGACCGCCATGTCGAGGAGGCCACCGGTCCGAAGCTCGACGAAGCCGCCGTGGTGGTGTCAGGCGGACGCGGGCTCGGTTCCGCCGAGAAGTACGAGATGGTTGAGACGCTCGCCAAGCTGCTCAAGGGTGCGCCCGGCGCGTCGCGTGCGATCGTGGACGCCGGTTGGGTGCCCTACTCGCACCAGGTGGGCCAGACCGGCAAGGTCGTGAAGCCGAACGTGTACATCGCCCTCGGCATCTCGGGTGCGACGCAGCACATGGTCGGCATGAAGGGCTCGAAGAACATCATCGCCGTCAACAAGGATCCCGAGGCGCCGATCTTCTCGATCTCCGACCTCGGCATCGTCGGCGACGTCCACAAGGTCGTCCCGAAGCTCATCGAGGCGCTCCAAGCCAAGTCCTGACGCGCACCCTCGTTCTGGCGTCCCCTCGTCCCGTATGCGGACTCTCGGGACGCCAGAATGACCGGGTGCCGAGGAAGGTTCCGAAGCTCTGGTCGAACTGGGCCGGGAATCAGACGTGCGCGCCTCAGGTGCAGGAGCGGCCGGCGACGGAGGCGGACCTCGTCCGCATCGTGAAGGACGCCGCGGCCAACGAGCGGCGGGTCAAGGTCGTCGGCGCCGGTCACTCGTTCACGGGCATCGCGTGCACGGACGGGCACCTCGTCGACCTTCGTGACTACGGCGCAGTGCTCAGCCACGACGCCTCGGCCAACACCGTCACGGTCCAAGCAGGGATCTCGCTGGCCACGTTGTGCGACGAGCTCGACGCGCGCGGGCTCGCACTGCAGAACATGGGCGACATCGCGTACCAGTCGATCGCCGGCGCGACCTCGACAGCGACGCACGGCACCGGGACGAAGTACGGCAACCTCTCGAGTCAGATCATCGGGCTTCGACTCGTCACCGCCGATGGGTCCATTCTCGACTGCTCGCCAACGGAGAACGCCGACGTCTTCGAGGTCGCACGCGTCGGTCTCGGTGCGCTCGGGATCCTGTCGACGGTGACCATTCAGTGCGTCCCTGCGTTCCGCGTGCACGCCGTCGAAGAACCGAAGCCGGTCGACGAACTGCTCGGCGACTTCGACGGGTTCATGGACTCCGCGGATCACGTCGAGTTCTACTGGGTGCCGGGCACGCGCTGGGCGCTCACCAAGCGCAACACGCGCACCCAAGAGCCGGCGCGTCCTCGAGGTAAGCGGCGCGAGCTCGTCGACGACATCCTCATCTCCAACGGCGCGTTCGGACTGATGTGCCGTCTCGGCAAGCGGTGGCCACGCGCCATCCCGCGCATCTCCAAGGTGCTCCCCAGCGCGTCGCATGCCGACTTCATCGACCGCAGCGACAAGGTGTTCACCAGCCCGCGGCTCGTGCACTTCTACGAGATGGAGTACGCAATCCCGCGTGAAGCCGTTCCCGATGCACTGAACCGGGTGCGCCGGCTCGTCGACCGACTCAACGTTCCGATCAGCTTCCCTGTCGAGGTGCGCGTCGTTGCCGCCGATGACATCCCCTTGTCGACGGCCTACGGCCGCGCCACCGGGTACATCGCCGTGCACGTCTATCGCGGCACGCCCTACGACCAGTACTTCCAGGGTGTCGAAGCGATCATGAACGACTACGACGGCCGGCCGCACTGGGGGAAGATGCATTTCCAGTCCGCCGCCACGCTCGCGTCGCGCTATCCGAAGTGGGACACGTTCCAGCAGACGCGCATCCGCCTCGATCCAGAGCGGCGGTTCGCCAACCCTTACCTCGACAAGGTGCTGGGGGCGTAACCCTCAGACGAGCGGCCAGGGATAGCGGCGACCGGTCCCGTCGATGGGAAACCGGCGCTCGTTCACCAGCGCGCGACCCCGGGCGAGCAACGCGTCTCGCTCGAACGGATCCAGCAACTCCGCCAACGCCGGCGGCACACCGTCCTCGACGAATCGCGCGACGTCGTCGAGGAGCGACTCGGGGATGTCTTCACCGCCGAATTCCCAGATCACCGTGCGCAGCTTGAACTCCGCGTGGAAGCTGAGTCCGTTGTCGATCGCATAGATCTTGCCGTCCTCGCCCAGCAGGCAGTGCCCGCTCTTGCGATCGGTGTTGTTGGCGAGGAGATCGAACACGCACACGCGACGCAATTCGTCGTGCCAGCGCTCGTTCTCGTCTTCGAACAGCGTGAAGTAGTGCTGTTCGAAGTCGGCCGCCACGAAGCGCTGCAGTGAGCCCTCGCCCATCGGGCCTTCGCGACGCAGGATCGTCTCCGGCACGATGCCCCAGCCGAGGGCTTCGGACAGTTCGTAGGCCGCGACCTCGCGCTTGCCGAGGCCGGATGGGAAGTCCCACAACTGTCGTTCGCCCCGCGCCGGCTTGTACACCGCCAGCGTGACGTTCTCGTTCGAACAGACCTCCGTGAGGAACGTGGCGTTCGAGCTCCAGGGCATCCGCCCCTTCACCGTGATCTCGCCGTGCTGGAGCAGCTCGATCAGTTCAGGCGAGGACACGCATGGCCTTCGGGATCCAGTGGGCCACCACAGAGCGGGCACGGCGGCCGGCCGCCGGCAACGAGCTCGCGGGCCCGCTCGACGAAGCCTGCGACCTGTTCGCGTGTGAGTCGGAACCTCGCGGTCGCGGGGCTCTCGCCCGCCTCGAGCTCCTCTTCGGCGAGCACCTCCTCCGCGACGAGAACCATGCGATCGTTCACCTCGTCCCACGCGACTGCGAGCGACCCCACGGTCCACTCCGGGACGATCGGCGTGACGAGATCGAGCAAGGTCGGAATCCTCGCGTCGTCGACGGTCGGAAGGTCCGCGAGCAGACCGCTGAGGTACTCCGCGAGCGCGCCGACCTGCTGCTTCTCCAGCTTGAGTGACACGACGACTCCGTCGCCCTGCGCCTGCAGGTAGAAGACGCGATGTCCGGGTTCACCGACGGTCCCGGTCGTGAACACCATCGGCGCGTCGATGTCGAAGCTCGCGCTCGAGTCGGCGGTCACGACGGTGCCAGTGCCGTGAGGTCACGGCCGGTCGAGTTCACACACAACACGATCGGTCCGTCCGCGGTGTACAGGATCGCCGTGACAGAACACGGCGACACAACGATCCGTTGGAACAGGTCGAGGTGCGTACCCATGGCGTGTGCGACGACGGCCTTGATCGGGTCGGCGTGCGACACCGCGACAACGGTCTTGCCGGGGTGCGCTTTCACCATGTCAGCGATCGCGTCGTTGATGCGCACCTGCATCTCGCTGAACGATTCACCGCCGGGAAACCGAAAGCCGCTCGGATAGCGCTGAACCTGTTTCCACTCCGGCAACTTGCCGAGCGTCTTCAGCTCGGCGCCGGTCCACTCCCCGAAGTCGCACTCGAGCAGCCCGCGGTTCGAACGCACTCGCTGTCCGACCGCCTTGGCGATCGGCGCGGCGGTCTCGCGGGTGCGCTCGAGCGGAGAGGCGTACACGGCGGCCACGTTCTTGGCGAGCGGGGCGATTCGTTCGGCGGCATTGGCGGCTTGTTCGAGGCCCTTGTCTGCCAAGTGCAGGCCCTTCGCTCGCCCCGGGAGCGTCTTGCCCGTGGTCGGTGTCTGCCCGTGGCGGACGAGGAGCACGAGAGTGGGAGCCGCAGCCTTCGGCACGAGGAGCCAACCTACCGTGGAGGTCGATGGACTCCTTGCCGAAGATCGAGCGTGAGGTGGTGGCCTGTCGCGCCTGTCCTCGGCTCGTCGAGTGGCGAGAGCTGGTCGCGCGCGAGAAGGTCGCTCGCTTCCGCGAATGGGACTACTGGGCGCGGCCCGTGCCGGGCTTCGGTGATCCGCACGCGCGGCTGCTCATCGTCGGACTCGCGCCTGCGGCACACGGCGGCAACCGTACGGGCCGGGTGTTCACCGGCGATCGTTCAGGCGACTTCCTGTTCGCGTCGTTGTACCGAACGGGATATGCGAACCAACCGTTGAGCATCGACGCCCACGACGGTCTCGAGCTCGACGGCTGCTTCATCACGGCGGCCGTGAAGTGCGCACCGCCGGCGAACAAGCCGACGCCGAGTGAACGCGACACGTGCCGCCCGTACCTCGAGCGCGAACTGACCCAGCTGCGCGAGGTCCGCGTGATCGTCAGCCTCGGTCAGTTCGGATGGGACGCGATTGCGTCGCACTACACGCTGCGACCCAAGCCCAAGTTCGGCCATGGCGCCGAAGTCGCGCTTCCCGATGGCCGCACGCTGCTCGGCAGCTACCACGTCAGCCAGCAGAACACGTTCACCGGCAAACTCACACCGGACATGCTCGACGCGGTGTTCAATCGCGCCCGAGCCCTTCACTAGGGTCGCCCCGGATGCGCCGGCTGCTCGCACTTCTGCTCGTGGTCGGCGTGCTGTGTGCGTGTTCGGAGGGGTCGAACGGCTACGGCGCCGGCACCGAAGCCGCGTTCATGGAGACGTGCGCGGTGCACGAGCAACAACCGCGGGACATCTGCGGGTGCATCTACGAGAAGATCACGCAGCAGATTCCGTACGACCGCTACGTCGAGCTCGACAAGCAGATGCAGAAGGACGACAAGTTCGTGCCCGACGAGCTGATCAGCATCGCCGCGGTCTGCACCGCGCCACCGACGACCACCACGACGACGACGCTCCCACCACCCAGCTCGTCCAGCTCGTCCAGCTCGTTCAGCGGTTCGAGCTCGTCGACCAACTCGAGTTCAACGAGCAGCTCGTCGTCGAGCAGCTCGAGCTCTTCGGGCAGCTCGAGCGTCGCCCCGCTCGGCTTCTAGTTCCCGTCCCGATTTCGCGGGAAATCGACCGCGAAGCCGGGCCAGCGCTCCCGGCTCTTCTTGGACTGCTTGTGCATCCGCGCGATCGCGCCGGGATCCTCGTCACCCGGCCGGGTGACGATCGTGCCGTCGGCGACCATGCGATCCATCACCTCGCGACCGAGGTCGGTGCGCACGATGGTCAACGTCCAGTCGTTGTACTTGCCGATGCCACCAGTCGAGATGTCGGCGTGCTCGGCGGCGAAGTCCGGGCACGTGTTGCAGCCCTCGCGCGTCCATGCGTGGCACTCCTTGAGATTGATCTCGTGGTAGCTGCCGTCCTTCATCCAGATCTGGAAGACGCCCTTGATGTTCATCTTCACCATGTCCTGCTTGCGCAGGCCGTACTTCGTCTCGAACAGCTCTTCGAAGATGGCGTCGTCGAAGCTCTTCGAGCACAACAGCCCGATGGTGAACAGGAACGGTTTGCCTGACTTCCCGACCTTGCGGTGCCACATCACGGGCGGGCTCGACGTCTGGCAACCCATGCCGACGAGCGCGAGCCGTTCGAGGTTCTTCTCCCGCGCTTCGAACACCGCCATGGTGTTGGCGGAGTACGTGTAGCGACTGCCGGCTCCCTTGAGGACCTCCTCGCGGTTGGTCGCGACAGCGGGGATCGCCTTCCAGTCGCCCTTGTCGCCCTCGAGGTACGAGGTCAGCGCGCCGTCGATGTAGTCGTGCTCGAGCAGCCAGATCAGCATCGCCGACACGAAGCCGCCGTCTTGGCCGATCTCGTGGATGTGGTCGTCGCTCGCCCGAGCGAGGACGATGTCCTGGTAGATGCCTGACGCTTCGTCGTCCTCACGCAGCCGCCCGAACAGGTGCTCATCCGCCTCGGGCTCCCACGAACGGAAGCGAGGGCACGCGCGGGTGCACGTCGTGCAGCCCTTCACCCCGTGGATGCAGTCGGTCGGGCCGAGCTCCTCTTCGAGGTGGAACGGCTTGTAGCGGCCGAGGGTGTCGTCGTAGCCGAGCACGTCGTGCGGGCACACGATCACGCAGCCGGCGCAACCGGTGCACAGCCCGCTGTCGACGACCTCCTCGTACAGCTCCTTCCACTGCGCGGTCCAGCGCTCGCGCTTCGGAGCTGGTGCTTCCTCGACCACCGTCATGGCCGCAGAACCTACCCAGTCATCGCGTGGGACCCCTCATGTGCTGTGAGAGATCGCCCTGCAGATCCGGATGGATGATGCGCTCGGCGAAGCGCCACTCGCCGTCGACCTGCTCGAAGCGGTCGTGGTAACGCCCCGCGATCACCGGCTCGAGGCGTCCGTCCTTCAGCTGCAGCACCGTGAAGTACGACCGGGCGCTCGCCTCGGTGGCCTCGTCCTCGTGCTCGATCACGAGGTTCGTGATGACGTGCTTCGTTCGGGGCGTCCCGTCCTCGTAGAGGATCACGCCGTCGTACATCCGGCGCACGGCGGTCGTTCCCTGCACGTTCGCCCGGGCCGAGCGCCACGTCGCGTGCTCGAACAGCGCCGCAACCCCGTCGAGGTCGCCGGCGTCGAGCAATTCCGCGTATCGATGGACCAGGGCCTCGATGTGACGCACGTGTCAACTAGACCGTCTCTTGACCCGTCGGTCAACATTTCACGATGGACCTGACGTACCCGCAGGACGCCGAGCAGTTCAGAGGCGAGATCCGAGCCTGGCTCGAGGAGAACCTTCCCGACGGATGGTTCGACGAGGGGTTCGAGATGACGCCGGAGGAGCGGCGCAAGTTCCAGGAGGACTGGACGCAGAAGCTCTTCGACGGCGGCTGGATCTGCGCGTCGTGGCCGCAGGAGTACGGCGGCAAGGGACTGTCGATCATGCAGAACGTCGTGCTCAACGAGGAATTCGCTCGCGCCAGCGCGCCGCTGCGGGCCGACTTCTTCGGCGACACGCTCGTCGGTCCGACCATCCTGCAGTGGGGGTCCGAGGAGCAGAAGAAGGAGTTCCTCCCGAAGATCCTGTCGGGTCAGATCTCGTGGTGTCAGGGCTTCAGCGAGCCGGACGCGGGATCGGACCTCGCCGGCCTGAAGACTCGCGCCGAGCTCGATGGCGACGAGTGGGTCATCAACGGTCAGAAGATCTGGACGACACAGGCCCAGTACGCCGACTTCATCTTCCTGCTGGCACGCACGGATCCGAACGCACCGAAGCACGCAGGCATCAGCTACATCCTCGTGCCGATGAAGCAGGAGGGCATCGAGGTCCGTCCGATCGTGCAGCCCGACGGGTCCGCCGAGTTCAACGAGGTGTTCTTCACGAACGTGCGAGCGCCGAAGGACAACGTCGTCGGTGGCCTGAACAACGGTTGGAAGGTCGCGATGACCACACTCGGCTTCGAGCGCGGCTCGTCGGCGACGACGAGCCATCGGCGTTTCGAGAAAGAGCTCGAGATCATCATCGACAAGGCGCGGGAGAACGGCCGGATCAATGATCCGACGATCCGTCAGGCTCTCGCGAAGCAGTGGTCCAAGATCCAGATCATGCGCGTGAACGGGTACCGGACCTTGACCGCCGCGGTCCACAACGCCAAGGACCCAGGGGTCGCCGCGCTCGGCGCGACCAACAAGATGTACTGGTCGGAGACCCACCGCGACACGATGAACCTCGCGATGGACATCCTCGGACCGTACGCGCAGGTGCTGACAGGCAACGTGTCGGAGGAAGAAGAGTTCATCCCCGGCTACGGCCGCCGTCACGGGCGCGCCGACTATCCGGTGTCTGTCTTGCAGGCGTCCTTCTTCTTCTCGCGTTCCGAGACGATCTGGGGCGGCACGGCCGAGATTCAGCGCAACATCGTCGGCGAGCGCGTCTTGGGACTCCCGAAGGAACCGAAGCCTGCTTGAGCGAGTCGTCAACGCGCGTGTCGCCCGATTGGCGACGCACAATCCATCAGGCGCGATCGACCTCGTCCCCATCACCTTCGTGGTCATCGACGATGCGATCGTCACGGCGGTCGATCACAAGCCGAAGCGCACTGCGAAGTTGCAGCGGCTCGAGAACATCCGACGCAACCCGGACGTCACGGTGCTCGTCGACCACTACGTCGACGACTGGACTGCGCTGTGGTGGGTGCGTGTTCGCGGTCACGCCACGGTGCACGACGCCGTGCCCGCCGATGCGCTCGTTGCGTTGTCGGACAAGTACGAGCAGTACCGGCAGCGGCCTCCCGCCGGGCCCGCGATCGTCGTGCGGGTGCACGACGTGCTCGCGTGGAACGCGGGTGGGTGACTGAAGTCCGGACCAGACCCCGCGCTACCGTCGAAGCCCGAAATGCCCAAGGCCCCGCGCCACGCGGTCAGGCGAACCTCCCGGACCTGGCTGCAACGACTTGCCATCGCGACAGGTGTGTTCCTGACCTTCGCGTGCGTCGCCGCGGCTTCGGCCGTGGGCTACGTCTTCTGGGTCACCGGCCAGTTCAGTCGTGCCGACCTCTCGCTCGACGGAGCTGGCGCGCACGAGCCCCGCAACTACCTGGTGATCGGTTCGGACAGCCGCGACAACGTCGACCCGAACGATCCCGATGCGGGTGCGATGCTCGGCCCCGGAGAACCCGCGGGCAAACGTTCGGACACGATCCTCATCCTGCGGATCGATCCCGACCAGGGCTCCGTCAAGATGTTGTCGTTCCCACGCGACCTGTGGATCCCGATGGCGGACAGCGGTCAGAACGACCGCATCAACTCCGCGTACGGGCGCGGACGCCAGGTCCTCGTCGACACGATCCGCAAAGACTTCGGCATCGAGATCAACAACTACATCGAGGTGGACTTCGAGGGGTTCAAAGGTCTCGTCAGCGCGATCGGCGGAGTCCCCGTGTACTTCGACACGCCGATGCGCGACAGCCACACGGGGCTCGACATCGAACAGGCCGGCTGCGTCAACCTCGACCCGGAACAAGCGCTCGCGTTCGCTCGGTCGCGCTACCTCGAATTCAAGAACGCAAAGGGCCGGTGGGAGGCCGACACGAGCTCCGATCTCGGACGCATCACGCGCCAGCAGGTGTTCGTGCGCAAGGCCATGCGCAAGGTGCTGTCACTCGGGATCGCCGATCTCCCCACGTTCACACGGCTGCTCGGGGTCGCCAAGGACAGCGTCACCATCGATCAGACCCTCACGCGTGGTGACCTCTATGGACTGGTCAAGCGGTTCAAGAACCTGCAGCCGGAACAGATCGAGACCTACTCGTTGCCAGTCAAGAACCACGTCACGAACGCCGGGGCCAGCGTGCTGCTGATGGACCAAGCGGCCGCGCAACCGACGCTCGACATCTTCCGGGGCGTCGACCCCGGTGTTGTTCACGAAGGGCAGGTCCAAGTCGAGGTCTTCAACGGCGCGGGCGTGGCGAACCAGGCGCACGACGTGGGTCAGGCCTTGACCGCGGTCGGCTTCGACGTCACGCATCTGGACAACTTCGATCTCGGCGCCGACACCGACATCCAGTACGCGCCCGGCTCCGAACAGGCCGCCGATCTCCTCGCCCGTCACCTGAGTGCGCCGGCGAAGCTGGTGCCGGACCCGACGCTCGAGCCGAATCATCTGCTGCTCGTGACCGGCACGAGCTTCACGACCGTCATGCAGACCCCGCGTCCGCGGGACCCGACGACGACCACCACGACCCAGGTCGGCATCACGCCGGGCGAGGCCCCGCCGGACGTGAACTGCTGAACCCGTAAGATCGTCTGTCCTTGCCCCCGTAGCTCAGCGGATAGAGCAGCGGCCTCCGGAGCCGTGTGCGGGCGTTCGAGTCGCCCCGGGGGCGCGAGGGAGCGTGAGATCACAGCCGCTGCTCAGCCGCGGGCTGTGATCGTCCGGGAGCCGTGTGCGCCCGCCGACGTCGTCGGATGTTCGGCTTACCTTCCACATCTTGTTCGGCCGCGGTACCCTCCGGCCGAATGAACGCGAAACAGGCTGTTGCGCGCGGGGCTGTGGCTGCGCTGTTGATGACCGTGGTGGTCTCGAGCGGGGTCGCCCACGCGGCGACGCCGCCTCCACCCCCCGACACCAGTTCGTTCTGTCAGAACGTGCCCGACCAGAACCCGTTCACCGACGTCGGGCCGGGCACCCACCACGACAACATCCTCTGCCTCGCTGCTGCGGGCATCACGCAAGGCAACACGCCGACCACCTACGACCCGTCGGCGATCGTTCGTCGTGACCAGATGGCGACGTTCATCGCTCGCTCGATCGACGAGATGAATCGGCTGGCGAAGCCGGGCCACGAGTTCAACCAGTTGATCATCGACGAAGACGATGACGACTTCTGGGACGACGTCCCGCCCGGGTCCACGCACCACCAGAACATCGGTCGGCTCTTCGAAGCCAACATCGTCAACGGCACCGACAGCCGCACGTACAACCCCTCGGGCGCAGTGACCCGGGCGCAGATGGCGACGTTCGTCAACCGGTCCGAGGAGTACCTGACCGGAAAGGCCTTCACGACGTCGAGCGACTTCTTCACCGACGACGAAGGCAACACGCACGAGGACAACGTGAACGGTGTCGCGTCGGTGGGCATCGCCCAGGGCGAGACCGCCACGACCTATGGCCCCGACGACGGCGTCACGCGCGAGCAGATGGCGTCGTTCCTCATCCGCTGGTTCGCGTATCACGAGAACCGCGGTGACATCGATCCGCTTCCGCCGAACACGGGTCCCGACCTCGAGACTCTCTCGGCGGTCGATGTCGACCACTCGTTCACGTTCAACCAGGGCGACCAGATCATGCTGTCCTTTGCCAACGGGATCACGTCGGCCTCGTCGATCACGCTCACCGACGGCTTCAACACCACCGTGACGTTGACCGATGACAAGCCGACGCCGAACGGCGTAACCGCCGCCACCTTCGCGGTCTCGGACGACGGAACGACTCTCACCGTCACTCCGACCGCGCCAGTCGTCTGGAACTCTCCCGGCAACAGGGCAAGCGGCTTCAGCGAGGCAGTGACACTGATGAACGCGTCGGGAATCTCGGACGCAGACACGAACGTCGAGTGGAACCCGGACAACGAGCCCGTCGACCAGGTTCGCGTCGACCTCTTCTAGCGGGTCAGCGCGAGACGAATCGAGGCGGTTGATGCGCCGTGACCGGCGGCGCATCACCGTCGAACCGCTCGATCTGCACGAGCACGTGCTGCCCGGTCGAGCCCTGCGCCAGGCGCGAGGTACCGCGGTCGGTCGTCAGCACGTTCGGGTTGCCGTGCGCACAGGTCGTCGTCTCGGCTGAAGGGTCGATCGGGTCGAACCACGCACCGGTCGACAGATTGACGACGCTCGCGCGTACCTCGTCCGTGAGGATCGCACCGGCGAGGCAGGCGCCTCGATCGTTGAACACGCGCACGACGTCACCGTCGCTGATTCCACGCGCCGCCGCGTCGTCGGGATGGATGCGGATCGGCTCACGCCCGGCGACCTTCGACGCCTGGCTGTGGTTTCCCGCATCGAGCTGACCGTGCAGCCGCGGCGTCGGCTGGTTCGCGATCAGGTGCAAGGGGAACTGGGCGGCGCGCTCGCCGCCCAGCCACTCGACGGGTTCGAGCCACGTCGGGTGCGGTGGGCAGTCGTCGTAGCCGAATGCGTCGATGGTCGACGAGTAGAGCTCGATGCGGCCGCTGGGCGTCGGGACCTTGCGGGCCTCGGGGTCGTTGCGGAAGCGATCGAGCAAGCTGTGGTCGTCGGAGCTCGCGGGCAGCCGCGCTTCGCCGATCTCCCAGAACTCGTCGAACGACGGAACAGTCACACCACGTTCGCCGACGCGAGATCGGAAGCGGTCGTACATGTGGCCGATCCATTCCATCGGCGTGCGTCCCTCGGTGAACTCGTTCCACGTGCCCAGCCGCTTGGAGAGCTCCGCGAACGCCTCGTAGTCGTCGCGCGCCTCGCCGAACGGTTCGAGCGCGCGCGGCATCGCGATGACGTATCCGTCGTTGCGTCCGCAGCCGACGTCGTCGCGTTCGAGCGTCACGGTGGTCGGCAGCACGACATCCGCGTGGCGCGCTGTCGCGGTCCAGTACGGCTCGTGCACGACGATCGTGTCCGGTCGTGCGAATGCGCGGCGCAAGCGATTGAGGTCTTGGTGGTGGTGGAACGGATTGCCTCCCGCCCAGTACACGAGGCGGATGTCGGGCAGACGCAGGGCCCGGCCGTCGTAGTCGAGCGTGCCGCCGGGGTTCTCGAGCAGATGGCTGATCTGCGCGACCGGGATGTAGGTGTCGATCGGGTTGCGCCCCTGGTCGAACGTCGGGAGCGGGTAGGGAACGGTCGGTGCGCCGACGTCGGCCATCGAGCCGTAGCCGTGACCGAAGCCGCCACCGGGGAGCCCGATCTGTCCCAGCAACGCGGCCAGCGCGATGCCCATCCACACGGGCTGCTCGCCGTGCTGCGTGCGTTGCAGGCCCCAGCTGACCGTGACGAGTGTGCGTTGCTCGGCCATTTGGTGGGCGAGGGCGCGGAGCGTGTCGGCGGGGATGCTCGTGATCGCTTCGGCCCACTCGGGCGTCTTCGCGACGCCGTCCTCCTCACCGAGCACATACGCGATGACGCGCTCGGCGCCGACCGTGTAGCGATCGAGGAAGTCAGCGTCGTGCAGACCTTCGGTGATGAGCACGTGCGCGAGCCCGAGCATCGCGGCGACATCGGTGCCGGGAACGATCGGATGCCAGGTGGCCGCGACCTCGTCCGGCAGGTCGGAGCGCAGCGGGCTGAACAACTCGAATCGCAGCCCGCGCTGCGCCGCTGCCGACAAGCTGGGCGCGAGCGTGTGCCGCGTCACGCCACCAGGGCTCACCCACGCGTTCTTCACGTTCATGCCGCCGAACGCGACGACGAGCTCCGTGTGCTCCAGGATCGCCTTCCACGTCGTCGCCCTTCGAAGCACTTCCGCGCCGCTGCCGACCACGTGCGGCAGGATCACCTCGGACGCGCCGAGCGAGTAGCTGTTGACCGACGCCGTGTAGCCGCCGATGCAGTTCAAGAACCTGTGCAGCTGCCCTTGCGCGTGGTGAAAGCGTCCGGCACTCGACCATCCGTACGAGCCGCCGTAGATCGACTCGTTCCCGTGCGTCGTGCGGACGCGCTGCAACTCGGCCGAAACGAGATCGAGCGCCTCGGCCCACTCGACCTCGACGAACTCGTCGGAGCCGCGTCGCGAATCGGGCCCCGGTCCGTTGTCGAGCCAACCCTTGCGGACAGCCGGACGGGCAACGCGAGCGGGATGCTGAACCGCGTCGAGGAAGTTGGCGAGCAGGGGCGACGGCGAGGGATCGTCGGGATGGCCGGCGACTCCGACGACGCGGTTGTCATCGACCGTGACGCGGAACGCGCCCCAGTGCGACATGTGAGGCAGGGTTCGGGCGCTGGACCCTTCCATGCGAGGATGCCTCCCGTGGCGGACGTACTCGACAATCCGGTGTGGCATGCGCTCACCGGTCCGCAGAAAACGGTAGCCGAGGGGTCCTCGAACGCTGCCCGGTATCACCCGTATGTGGCGGTGTTCTCGGCCGTCTCCGACGAAGCGCCGGCCTCGACGTGGGACGAGCTGCGAGAGCTGGTCGGGCCGGGAGGTGTCGGCGTCTTGTTCGCGGAACCCGCAGGCCTGCCGGCGACGTGGGAGCGCGTGTTCCGCATCCCGTGCGTTCAGATGGTGGGAACCGATGTCGAGCCTGCCGTGTGCAGCGACGCGGTGCACCTCGGCGTCGACGACGTGGACGACATGCTCTCGCTCGTCGAGCGGACACGGCCTGGGCCGTTCGCCCGGCGGACGATCGAGCTCGGTGACTACCTCGGAGTGCGCGACGCCGAGGGTGCGCTCATCGCCATGGCCGGCATGCGGATGCATGCTCCCGGCTGGGTCGAGATCAGCGCGGTGTGCACCGACGTGAAGGCACGCGGGCGAGGTTTGGCATCGGCGCTGGTGCGCGACATCGTCGGGAGGATTCGCGATCGCGGCGAGTCGCCGGTTCTCCATGTCGCCGAGGACAACGTCGGCGCGATCCCGATCTACGAAGCGCTCGGGTTCGAACAGCGCATGCGAACCGAAGTCATCGGCGCGCGAGCCCCGCTGTAACATCGCCCGCGTGCCCGACAGCACCGTTCTCGTGGTCGATGACGACCCGGTGATCCTGAAGTTGCTCGAAGTGAACTTCGAGATGGAGGGATTCACCGTGTTGGTCGCGCACGACGGCGAAGAGGGCATCGAAGTCGCTCGGAACAACCAGCCCGACGTCGTCGTGAGCGACATCATGATGCCGAAGACCTCCGGGCTCGAGCTGGTCATCGCGTTGAAGGGCGACGCGAGCACGCGCGACATCCCGATCATCCTGCTGTCGGCGAAGGCGCAGAACGCCGACGTTCGCACTGGCCTCGAAGCCGGAGCGGACGACTATGTGACCAAGCCGTTCGAACCGCTCGATCTCGTCGACCGCGTGAACCGGTTGCTCGAGACGAGCGCGTCGAAGCGACGCTGACGCCCGGACCACGTCGATGATCCGGGATGTGCTCGAACAGTCGTTGCGTGACGCCCTCGCGGCTGCTGGCGTCGCCGCGCCTGCGTCCGTGCAGCTCGAGCGCCCTGCGCGTCGCGAGCACGGGGATTGGTCCTCGAACGTCGCGCTCGCGACCGCCAAGGGTGCGGGACGCAACCCGCGCGAGCTCGCGACGCAGCTCGCCGAGTTGCTGACCACGAACCCTCCGCCGCATCTCGACCGAGTCGAGCTCGCCGGCCCGGGCTTCGTGAACTTCCACCTGCGGGACACCTGGTTGCACGAGGTGCTCGAGGATGTCGTCGCGCAAGGCGAGCAGGACTTCGCTCGCTTCGACATCGGAGGCGGCCTTCGGGTCAACGTCGAGTTCGTCTCGGCCAACCCGACAGGACCCTTGCATGCCGGCGGCGGCCGGTGGGCCGCGTACGGCGACGCGCTGGCGAACCTGCTCGAGCGCACGGGTCACGTCGTGCACCGCGAGTACTACCTGAACGACCGTGGCACCCAGATGCAGCTGTTCGGTGCGTCACTCGCCGCCGCCAAAGCGGGGGAGGAGACCCCGGAGGACGGCTACAAGGGTGAGTACGTCACGGAGTGGGCGGCCGAGATGCCCGATGACGTCGATCCCGCGGAGTGGGGCTACGAACGGGTCAAGCGCGACCTCAGCGAGACGTTGTCGCGCATGCGGGTCGACTTCGACACGTGGTTCAGCGAGCGGTCACTCGTCGCCTCGGGCGCCGTCGAGGCCACGTTGACGGATCTCCGCGAGCGATCGATGGCGTACGAAGGCGACGGTGCGATCTGGATCCGTACGGAGCAGTTCGGTGACCGCAAGGACCAAGTCATCGTCCGATCCAATGGCGAGCCTGCCTACCTGCTCCCCGACCTCGCGTACCACCGGGACAAGGCGAGCCGCGGGTGGCAGCTGCTGATCGACATCTGGGGTGCGGATCACCACGGCTACGTGCCGAGCCTCAAGGGCGGCTGGCAATGCCTTGGGCACGACGCCAACGAGCTCGAGATCATCCTCGGCCAGCTCGTGACGCTGATGCGTGACGGCCAGCCGGTTCGGCTGTCGAAGCGCGCCGGCGACCTCGTACTGCTCGCGGATCTCCTCGATGCCGTCGGCCCGGACGTCGCGCGGTTGACCTTCTTGCTGCAGTCGCTCGATACGCGCCAGACCATCGACCTCGCCGTGATCACCGCGCAGTCGATGGAGAACCCCGTGTACTACGTGCAGATGGCGCATGCACGCATCGCCGGGATCGCTCGTCGCGCGAACGAAGTCGGCGTCGATCGCATGCCCATCGAGTCGGTCGATCTCGGGTTGCTCACACACGCGCGCGAGCTCGACGTGTTGCGTTCCTTGTCCGAGCTTCCGGAACAGGTCGTGCTCGCGGCGACTGATCGTGCACCGCACAAGATCACGACGTGGGTGCGCGAGCTCGCAGGAGCGTTCCACGGCTTCTACCACGACTGCTATGTGATCGGTGAGGGTGTGAGCGCGGAGCTCACGCAAGCGCGGCTCTGGCTCGTCGAGGCGGCACGGATCGGCCTGGCGATCGGGCTCGACCTGCTCGGGGTGTCCGCGCCGGAATCGATGTAGCGATGTCGCGTCCCGTGCCGTGGAACCTGCTGTCGGATAATGCGTCAGTGGGGGCCGACGGTTGGCTGACAGTCGGCGGTTGTTCGCTGGGTGATCTGGCGCACGAGTTCGGCACTCCGCTCTTCGTGTACGACGAAGCGCACCTCCGGTCGCGCTGCCGTGAGGCGGTCCAGGCGTTTCCGGGGGGTGCGGCCTATGCGACGAAGGCCTTCTTGTGTCGCGCCATGGCCCGTCTCGCGCTCGACGAGGGAATGCGCCTCGACGTCGCGTCGAGTGGCGAGCTGTACGTCGCCGTCGCCGCGGGCGCGGCCGGCACCGACCTCGTCTTCCACGGCAACAACAAGAGCGCAGACGAGTTGCACTTCGCGCGAGAGGTCGGTGCGACGATCGTTGTCGACTCATTCGACGAGCTCGACCGGCTCGACGCGTTGCACGGAGACGACGGGATCACGCCGCGCGCGCTCGTGCGCATCACGCCCGGCGTCGAAGCGCACACCCACGAGTTCATCCGCACGGGGCAGGCGGACTCGAAGTTCGGGTTCGGTGTTGGCTCCGGCGAGGCGGCCAAGGCCATCGAGCGCGCTCGGTCGTCGTCGTCCATCGCGTTCGACGGGCTGCACCTGCACATCGGCAGCCAGGTGTTCATCGCCGACTTCTTCCATCAAGCCATTGACGTCGTCGCGCCGTTCGTCAACGAGTT
>DASUCS010000225.1:0-28300 GCA_036275935.1 Acidimicrobiales bacterium | reverse complement strand
GAACCGCTTGAGGGCGTTCCAGCGCTCCTCGTCGTCCGATCGCCAGGCCACCGCGGCGCGAGTGCCCTCGACGAGCTCGCGGCGCGAGCGCGGCTGCAACACCGTGTCGTCGCCGAGCCACGCGATCGTGTCCGGGTTGCGTCGGATCAGCTGACCGACCATCCGGCTCGTGCCCAGCACGCGGCACAGGCGTTGCGCAACGTTGGGGGAATCGCGAAATGCCGTCGCGAGCTCCATGGACCGTTGCGGCCCCGACGCCAGGTTCCGTAGCCCCAGCAGCCCGAGGTCCGGGTCGGGAGATGCCGACAACCAGTCGAGCAGCAACGGAAGCAGTTGTTGCATCAATCGCGACGAACGAGTCAACCCTCGCGTCAGTTCGCGTACGGCCTGCCGGGTGCGTTCGACGTCGGAGAAGCCGAAGGCGGCGAGCCGTGCCGCGGCCACCTCTTCCGTGAGCACGCGCTCACCGTCGTGTGCGAAGTCCTCGAGCAACGGACGGAACCACAGTCGCTCGTGGATGGCGCGCGCCGTTGTCTGCCGCGACCGGAGGTCGAGGAGGAACCGTTCTGCCGCACTCGCGCGGACGGCTCCCGTGTAGCCCAGCACTCGGGCAAGACGGTCGATCTCACGATCGTCGGCGGGGATGGCGTGCACTTGCTGCTCGTCGTGCAGCTGCAGTCGGTGTTCGACCGTGCGCAGGAACCGGTAGGCGTCGGCGAACTGGTCGGCGTCGTGCCGATCCACGTAGCCGGCGTCGGCCAGTTCACCGAGCGCGACCAACGTGGTGGGCGAGCGCAACTCGCGGTCCGCGCCGCCGTGCACGAGCTGCAACAGCTGGACGGCGAATTCGACGTCCCGGATGCCACCCGGGCCGAGCTTCAACTCGCGTTCGGACAGCCCCCGCCGCGCGACGTCCTCCTCCGCTCGGGCCTTCATCGCTCGAACCTGACGGATGGACTCCGCCGTGAACGGCCGGCTCCAGAGGTGCTGCGCCGCTGACGCGTCGAACGCGTCGCCGAGGTCACGATCGCCGGCGACGAAGCGCGCTTTCAACAACGCCTGGAACTCCCACGGCTCGGCCCACTTGTCCCAGTACGCCTCGTACGACGGCAGCGTCCGAACCAGCGCACCGTTGCGCCCTTCCGGTCGAAGGTTCAGATCGACACGGAAGCACTTGCGCGCGATCTCGATCGCGTGGCGCGCGCCGCGCTCGATCGCCGCGAGGTCGGAGTCCTCCGGAGCGACCAGCACCACGTCCGCGTCCGACGCGTAGTTGAGCTCGCGCCCGCCGAGCTTGCCCATGCCGATGACGGCGAGATCGCCCGTCTCCGACAGCCGCATCGACGCGTCGAACACGTCGGCGGTCATGACCGCGAGTGCGGCGGCGATGCTGTCGAAGCCGTCCATCGCGAGCAGGTCGCGCGCGGCGATGCGAAGGAACTCGTGACGTTTCCACTGGACGAGTGCATCGACCGAGTCCTTCGCGACAGGCGCGCGCGTGTCGAGCCGATCGAGGACAGCTCGAGCGGCCGGATCGCTGTCGAGGAGGCGGCCCAACGACCGGCTCGCGTTGCGTACGACGGCTTCGGCTGACTCGACCGTCGGAGACGCGGACATCGCTCACTAATCTTGTCGTGTGGCTCGCGTGCGCGTCGCCCTGTGCCAGCTGAACCCGACCGTCGGCGACCTCGACGGCAATGCCGATCGCGTCATCGACGCGTATCGCGAGGCCGAGGCGGCGGACTGCGACGTCGCGGTCTTCACCGAGCTGGCGATCACGGGGTATCCGCCTGAAGACCTGCTGCTCAAGCCGGGATTCATTCGCGCCAATCGGGCGGCGATGGAGAAGGTGGCAGCCAGCACCGGCTCGTGCGCGGCGGTCGTCGGTTTCGTCGATGCAGGACGCGATCTGCACAACGCCGCCGCCGTGTGCGCCGGTGGCCACATCGTCGGGACCTACCACAAGCGCCATCTCCCGAACTACGCCGTCTTCGACGAGCAGCGGTACTTCACCCCTGGCACCGGCGACCCAGTCCTGTTCGAGATCGCGGGCGTGAAGGTGGGCGTGTCGGTCTGCGAAGACGCGTGGAATCCGTCGGGGCCGATCGCGGTCCAGGCCGCGGGCGGCGCCGAGCTCGTGCTCAACATCAACGCCTCGCCGTACTACGCCGACCGGCTGACCGAACGCGAGCGCATGCTGGCGACGCGCGCTGCTGACACGTCGTGCACGCTCATCTACGTCAACCAGGTCGGCGGGCAGGACGAGCTCGTCTTCGACGGGGCGTCGCTCGTGTTCGACAGCGACGGAAGTCTCGTGGCGCGAGCGCCGCAGTTCGTCGAGCACACGATGATCGTGGATCTCGACGTGTTGCCGGTGTTCCGCAAGCGGCTCCTCGACCCGCGCGGTCGGATCATGGCGACACCTCTGCCAGTCGTGCCGGTGAGCCCGGCGCGCAGCGATCACGACGGTGAGCGGCATCCAGTGCCCGTCGAGCCCTTGTCGCGGGAGCGGGAGATCTACGAGGCGTTGGTGCTCGGCACCCGCGACTACATCGAGAAGAACGGGTTCACGGATGTGGTGCTCGGGCTGTCCGGAGGCATGGACTCGTCACTCGTCACCGTGATCGCCGCCGACGCCGTGGGCGCGGACCGGGTGCACGCCGTTGCACTGCCGTCGCGCTACTCGACCGAAGGTTCGATCACCGACGCAGAGCAGCTCTGCACCAACCTCGGTGTGGAGCTCCGCACCATCGCCATCGAACCGGCGTTCTCCGCGTCGCTGGACATGCTGGCGCCGTCGTTCGAAGGTACGCAGCCGGACATCACCGAGGAGAACCTCCAGGGGCGCATCCGCGCCAATCTCCTCATGGCGTTGGCGAACAAGTTCCGAAGTTGGCTCGTCCTCATCTGTGGAAACAAGAGCGAGCTCGCAGTCGGCTACACGACGATCTACGGCGTCGACATGGCCGGCGGGTTCGCGGTGATCAAGGACGTGTTCAAGACGGCGGTGTACGACATCGCGCTGGCGCGCAACGAGGTCGCCGGGTACGACCTGATCCCCGAGTCGGTGCTGAGCAAACCGCCGTCGGCGGAGCTCGCTCCGGGTCAACGTGACGACCAGAACCTCCCGCCCTACGAGCTGCTCGATCCGATCCTCGCGGCCTACGTCGAGCGCGACCTGACGCGAGCGGAGTTGATCGAGTCGGGTTTCGATCCGGACCTCGTGCAACGGATCACGCGGCTCGTCGACGTCGCCGAGTGGAAGCGCCGACAGGCGCCGATCGGCGTGCGCGTCACGCCGAAGGCGTTCGGCAAGGACCGCCGCCTCCCGATCACCAACAAGTACTCGGGCTGACCATTCTCGAGGCAATGACGTGCGGTTTCCGCACGCTCTTGCGTCGAGTACGCGGTCAGGTCGAGGCGAAGAGGTTGCGGTCGATGAAGGCCTTGCGGATCACGACCCAGCCGAACGCGATCAACGCGCTGAGCGGCACGATCCACGTCAACTTGCCCCACTGCTTCTTCTTCGCAGCGGCGTTGACCGGCGGACCGCCGATGCGAGTCGGGACGGGCTGCGCCGCGGCCGCGGCCGGCGCGGTGGTGGGTGGCGGCGCCGCGCTGACCGGCGGCGCAGTGGTGACCCGCGACGGTGCGGACACCGGGCCCGACGGCGTCGACGAATGCGCCGACGGCGGGGTCACGACGGCCTTCGGCGCCGACGGCACAGTCGTCGTGACGTCCGGCGTGCCGTCGGCCTCGATCCGCGCCGTGGCGAACTGCACGAAGAACGTGGGCGGGATCGGCAACGTCTTGTCCGGAGCCGGCATCACCATGATGTCGCGTTCGTTGAACGCGCCCTGGAGCATTGGGGTGATGTCGCCGGTCCAGTTGCCCTTGTCGTCGCGTGTGAGAGCGACAGGGGACGTGCAGTCCGGCTTCGGTGCCTGCGCGTAGGGCCCGGGGCTCGTGTTCAGCGTCGTCCATTGGCTCGTCTGGCATGCCTGGATCTTCGGAACGCTCACTGCGGTGGTCTGGTTGGGGGCCTCGCTGATCACGAGCGTCCCCTTCGTCACCGACCCGAAGATGAGGACGCGGATCGCGGCAACGCTCTCGTTGCCGTCCGGTCCGCTCGCGACCTCGAACGACGTGTCGCCGACCGTTGGCTGCGCGGCAGGACGCTTCGACCACCAGTTCACCTTGTCGACCTTCGCGACGTCGCTCGCTCCGTTCGCCTCGAGCTCGAACACGAACGCGAAGACGAGCGCGACGACGCCCAACAGCGCGAACACACGCCGCCGCGTCATCGGCCCGCCGCCTGCAGAGGTGCGCGACGCCGTTTCGGCTTCGTGTCGCCGGAAGGACCAGAGCGGTTGATCGCAGCGTCGGAAGATCCGAGGTAGCCCGAGACGACTCGCGGGTCGCGCACGACTTCGTGCGGATCCCCTTGCGCGATGACCGTGCCGAGCTCGAGTGCGACGAGCTCGTCGGAGATCGTCGTGATCAACGGCATGTCGTGCTCGATCACGATGAGCGCCGCACCGGTCTTGTCGCGGATGTCGAGCAGCACGGGCGCCAGTGCCTCCGTTTCGCGCTGGGCGATGCCCGACGACGGTTCGTCGAGCAGCAACACCGTGGGCTTGTGGGCGAGAACACAGGCGAGATCGACGATGCGGCGCGTGCCGGTCGAGAGCTCGCCGACGAACTTGTCCGCATAGGCCTGCAGCCGCATGAGCTCGATCAGCTCCTCGACCGTCTCGTCGACCTCTCGCTCGGAGAGCTTCACCGCGGGTGAGAGCACGAAGGCTGCGAGCGGATCGGGGACCTCGACGTGGCGTTCGTACGCGGTCGCGATCGTGTCGCGCACGGTCATCGACGGGAACAGCCGTGCGTCCTGGAACGACCGACCCAGACCGGCGAGCGCGCGTTGATCCGGTGACAAGCCGCTGATGTCCTGGCCGCCGATCAGTACCCGTCCGGTCGATTCGGGATTGAAGCCCGAGATGATGTCGAGGATCGTCGTCTTGCCGGCACCGTTCGGTCCGATCATGCCGATGATCTGGCCCTGGTGAACGGAGAAGCTCACGTCGTTCACGGCACGGATGCCGCCGAACGCAACGGAGATGTCGACCAGCTCGATGCCGACGGGATGGGAGTGGCCGCAGTGTGCGCACGCCTCCGTGAAGCCGTGCCCTCCGTTGCTGACACCGGCGAGCTTCTCGGTGCGCTGCGTGGCCGCGCCCTCGAGGAAGACGGCACGCAACAGCTCGGGGCGCTCGAGCAGCTCGGCGGTCGGGCCGTTGAACCGCACCTCGCCCTTCTCCAAGAACACGGCACGCTCGGCGAGCGTGATCGCGACGTTCACCGATTGCTCCACGAGCACAACCGTGGTGCCGTTGCGGTGGATGGCGCGCACGATCTCGAGCAGTTGCTCGACGATGATCGGCGCGAGGCCGAGGCTGAGCTCGTCGATCATCAGCAGCTCGGGTCGTGACAGGAAGGCCTGGCCGAGTGTGAGCATCTGCTGCTCCCCGCCGGACAGGTTCCCGGCGCGCTGATCCCAGCGCTCGCGCAGGATGGGGAAGAACTCCAGCACCTGGTCCGTGGCCTGCCGCACGTACTCGGGATCCTTCACATGGATCCAGGCTGCAAGCTGCAGGTTCTCGGCGACCGTCAGCGTCGGGAACACGCCCTTGCCGCCCGGCATCAGCGAGATGCCCCGGCCGACGGTATCGGTGGGGGCGGCGCCGGTGATGTCGACCCCGTCGTAGGTGATCGTTCCGTTCGCGGGCTTCACCAACCCGCACACTGCGGACAGCAACGTCGACTTGCCGGCGCCGTTCGTGCCGAGCAGCGCGACGATCTCGCCGCGCGCGACGTGGAAGTCCACGCCGAACAGCACCTTCGCCTTGTCGTACGCGACGTCGAGACCACGCACGACGAGGAGTGCGTCGTCGGGGACGTCGGATTCGTGGGCGGCATGCCACGTGGGCGCGAGCGCGGCCGCCGGCGCCTCGGCCTCCAGGTCTTCGAGCAGGGGGATGGCCGTGTCGTCCTCGACGCGCACGTCGGCGAGCAGGCTGGGCACGACGACGCCGCGCATCTTCGCGATGCGCCGGAGCATCGCGTCTCGGAACGAGTAGAACGCGCCACCGAGACCGTCTGGTCGGACCATCAGGATGAGCAGCAGACCGGCGCCGCTGGCGAACAACTTCGCCTGCTGCGCGCGCGTGAACGGTGAGTAGTTGACGAAGTACAGGTACGCCGCGGCGAGAAGTGCGCCGAAGACGGACCCGAGCCCGCCGAGCACGCCGATCGAGAACACGAACAGGTTCTGCGCGGGTTCACGAATCGTCGACGACAGCTGACGTTGCTGGAAGAGGTAGAGGCCGCCCGCGACGCCGGCCATGAACCCGGAGAACGCAAACGCGGTGAGCTGGGCGCGCATGAGGCTGATGCCGTAGGACTGCGCGGCGCGCCCGTTGTCCCGCTGGGCAATGAGCACACGTCCGGAGCGCGACCGGCGCATGGTCACGATCGCGGCGATGAAGAACACCAGCACGACCAGGATCACGTAGTAGTAGGTGAAGTCCGAGTCGAGGTTGAACTTGCCGAAGATCGTCGGACGAGACGCGAGGCGGTCCTTCGCCTCGGGCATCAGCCAAGGGAAGTACTCGTGGTTGAGGAAGTACGTCCCCGTCGTGACCGCGAACGCGAGCGACGTCACCGCGAGGAACGGCCCCTTGATGCGCAACGCCGGAAGGCCGAGAGCGATCGCAACGACGGTCCCAGTGAGGCCCGCCGCGCCGACGCACACGAAGAAGTCCTTGCCTTGGATCGCGAGCGTCCACGACACCGCGCCGCCCGTGGCCATGATCGCGAGGTGCCCCAACGTGATCTGACCGGCCCAACCGGTCAACAGCACGAGTGAGCACATCACGATGGCGAAGATGAGCCCGACGCTGAACAGGTTCACCTGGCTGCGGGTCAGCGTCAGCGGCACGAACACGACCAGCAGCACTGCGACGGCGCCGAGGACGAGCATCCCGATCTTGATCTCGGGCAGCTTGCGAAGCTCCCGAGGGATCGGCCGCACCTCTCGGATCGAACGCCACGACGACGCGCCAAGGTCGCGGGCCCGATCGAGGTCACCGCGGCGCTGGAAGATCAGTGCCGCGATGATCACGAAGAACAGCACCGCCTGAGCGATGATCGACGTGCCCGTGGCGAAGAACACGGCATCGCTCACCATGCCGAGCACCAACGCGGCGCAGATCGTGCGGGGGATGTTCTCCATCCGTCCGATCACGGCTGCGGCGAGGGCCAGCAGCAGCAGGTCGACGCTGAACACCGCGCCGATCGGCGCACTTCCCAAAGGCAGCCGCAGCAGCAACGCCATGCCGGACAGTCCGCCGGCGAGCATCCACACGATCGTGTTGAGCCGTTTCGTCGGGATGCCGAGCAGCGCAGCGCGGTCGGTCGACTCGGCTGCGGCGCGGATGCCGATGCCGAAGCGCGAGCGCCGCAGGAAGATGGCGAGTGCGCCGGCGGTCAGCGGCACGGCGATCACGATGAGCAAGTGCCCAGCGGTGAACGTGTAAGGGAACCAGTTCCAGGTGAACTTGAACGGCTGCGGCGGCTGCGGCGTCGCGTCGACGTTGAACACCTTCGGCAGGATCAACTCGATGACTTGCAGCACCTGCGCGATGCCGATCGTCGCGACGGTGAGCTGCAGTCGAGGTGCCTTCGCGAAGCGGCGGATGACGGTGATCTCCATCAACGCGCCGAGCGCGATGGCGGTCAGCAGCCCGATCGCGCATGCCGGGAAGAACGGCATGCCCTTGCCGATCAGGAGTGCCGCCAGGATGGCGACCACGCCACCGATGTCGAACTGGGCGAAGTTGACGATGCGGTTCGCGCGGTAGATCAACACGAGACCGACCGCGATCATCGCGGAGAGCATCCCGTTCACGAGCCCGAGCCCGAGGATCGAGTTCGGTGCCGGCCAGATCACCTTGACCGTGATGAAGAACGCCAGCACACCGATGCCCAGACGGGCGGCGGCGCGCATCTCGGATTGATCCAGCCTCATCTTGCGTGGCCCCCCGGGAGGATCCCGACCGCTGTCTCACGAACTCTGTTCGGGGCTTTTGGCACCCGGTCCGCAATTACTTCGGGGGGCAACCGCGATGAACCTGCGTCAGTTCTTCGATCGCTACGGCGTGTCGCTGGCGGTCCTCGCTGTGCTCGCGCTGGTGGTCGCGATCGTTCCCGGCAATTCGAAGAACGCCGCGCAGGTGGGCACCACTGGGGGCTCCTCGGGCGGTCGCTCCAACGCCACGGCCGCCGCCGGTCCCAACGGAAGTGTGGGCGGAGCGGCCGGTCCGGGCGGCACCGGAGTGGCCGCCGGCCCGGGTGGTGCGGCGACGCCTGGTGCAGCCGGTGGTCCCGCGGCCGGACCAGATCAAGCGGCCGGAACAGCGGCGGGCTCGTCGGTCACTTTCGGGCAAGGTCCGAACTGCCGGCCGGACGGTCGCCAGGTCGGCATCTCGAAGTACATGCCACCGTGTGCGCAGTGGACCGGGGGCGACAACGGCGGCGCAACGGCTGACGGCGTGACCGCCACGCAGATCAAGATCATCCGCTGGGTGCCGCAGATCGACGACGCCACCAAGGCGATCCTGCAGGCCTACAAGCTCGGCGACGACGACGCGACCGTCGAGCGGGCATATCACGCGTTGTTCTCGTACTCGAACCACCACTACGAGACCTACGGCCGTGAGGTGGTCTTCGAGAACTTCGAGGCCAGCGCGCCGTCGAACAACCAAGAGGCGATGATCGCCGACGCCGCCCAGATGGCGGACAAGCATCCGTTCGCCGTCATCGAGGGCAACCCTGCGGGCGCGATGCCGACGGTGCTCGCCCAGGAGCTCGCAGCGCGAGGCGTGATGTGCCTGTGCACGACCTCGCTGTCGCACCAGTTCTACACAGAGAACCCGAACGTGATGGGCACCGGCCTCCCGACCGGCACCGACTACTGCAACTTCGCCGCCGAGTACGTCGGCAAGCGGTTGGCAGGACGCAACGCGAAGTTCGCCGGTGACGAGCTGAACCCGGTGCAAGGCTTCAAGAACAAGCAGCGCGTGTTCGGTCTCATGTACTTGAACGGCGCGCAGGGTGTGGTCGATCCCGAAGGTGAACGGCTACGCAACGACTGCGACGCGGCGTTCGCCCAGTACGGCGTGACGTTCGCGGCACACGTGAGCTACTTGTACGACCCCGGCAAGAACCAGACCGAGGTCAGCAACATGATCGCCCAGCTCAAGTCGGCGGGTGTCACCACCATCGTCCCGATCGTCGACCCGCTGTCGCCGATCCTGATCACGGCCGAGGCGACGCGGCAGAACTACTACCCCGAGTGGTTCGTGACGGGCACCGGCCTGTCGGACACCACGACGGCTGCTCGCCTGTACGACCAGAACCAGTGGCGGCACGCGTTCGGCATGACCCCGCTGTGGGTCACGTGGACCGATCGCAAGAACGGGGCGGGCTGGCGTGAGTACCACGACGCGCGGCGCAGTGATCCCGATGGATCCGAGGGTGTGCTCATCGAGATCTACCGGGCTCGCATCCAGACGCTGTTCCGCGGCATCCACATGGCCGGACCGAACCTGACGTACGACTCGTTCCGCAACGGCATCTTCTCGTATCCCCCGACACCGGATGGCGGCGGCACCGCCGCACTGCCGTACGTGTACAGCACGCCGGACTCGCCGACGGACATCAAGGACTTCGCCGAGGTGTACTACGACGTGACGGCGTCCGGTGAGGACGAGCGCAGTCAGTCCGGTCTCGGGATGATGATGAAGACCGACGCAGGTCAGCGCTACCAACTCGGGCAGTGGCCGTCGGACGATCCGCACGTGTTCGATCCGAGTCACAACCCGCAAGCGGTGAGCGACAACCCGGCCGGCGGTGGCGATCCTCCGTACACGCCAGGCCCCGAGTACGGGGACAAGGGCTGCCTCGACTGCACGGGTTAGCGCGCGACAGGATCGCCGAGTGATCGAGGCGATCCTGTTCGACTTCAACGGAGTGCTCACCACCTCCCCGTTCGCGCACATGGCCGCGCTCGGCGACGGTGCCGGCGTCGACGGTCAGGTCGTGCTCGATCTGATGCTCGGCCCATACGACGAGGACACCGATCACGCATGGCACCGCTTCGAACGCGGTGAGATCACTGCGTCGGAATACGGCCTCGACCTGTTCCAACGCGCGCAGGAAGCGAACGTGCAGCTCGACTTCGGTTCGCTGGCCGACCTCATGAGCCGACTCGAGATCCACGACGTCGTGGTCGACCGTGTTCGCGCGTTGAAAGCGGACGGCTACCGGACCGGATTGGTCACCAACAACGTGAAGGAAGCGTCCACGCAGTGGCGCGAGATGGTGCCCGTCGACGAGCTGTTCGACGTCATCGTCGACTCGAGCGAGGTCGGCATGCGCAAGCCGAACCCCGCGATCTTTCGGCACGCGCTCGACCTCCTCGGCGTCGCGCCCGAACAGGCGGTCTTCCTCGATGACGCGCCCGGGAATGTCGCGGGCGCGAAGGCGGCCGGCCTCCACGGGATCCTCGTCGACGCGGCCGATCCGGTCCCGGCTCTGGCGGCGCTCGACACTCTCTTGACCGGGGAGTCAAGTTCCTGAGAATCTGCTCCCCCTAGGGTCTAACCAGGGGGACTGATGGCCGATCCGAAGAAGGCGCGGGCGCCGTTCGCGCCGTGGGACCGACGTGAGCTGCCAGGCGCGTTCAACGTCGAGGAGTCGGCACGTCGGGTCGGCAATTACAAGTGGATCGAGATGAAGCTGTTCGAGGCCCTCGGCGGATGGGTCGCGACCGTCCCCGAGCTCGACGTGAAGATGCGGCTCGGCACGCACTGCTACCACCACGCGTGGCACGCAGAGCTGTGGAACAAGCGTCTGCCCGAGCTGCGCGAGATGAACACGGATCGCCTCACGCAGCCGCCGAACGACGAGCTGGTCGCGTTCGTCGACGCCATGACCGAGCCCGAGGCGCCCGAGCTGACGATCGAGAAGCTCGTCGGCGTGTACCGCGTGCTGATCCCGCACAAGATCGCGGCGTACACGTTCCACCTGAACAACACGAGCACGATCACCGACGCACCGACGATTCGCTCGCTGAAGTTCGCGTTGCAGGACGAATTCGAGGATTGGCGCGATGGAGAGATGCTCATCCAGTCGCTCATCGACTCGGACGATGAAGTCGATCGGGCCACGAACCACGCCGCTCGGCTGGAGAAGTTGATGTTGGCCGCCGGAGGCATCACCGGCCCTGGCACAATTGGATCGGCCTACGACGCTCAGGAGGCGCACGCATGACCGAGCGAAGCGAAGGGCGTGCGCTGCACGTGAGCGAGCGCCAGCGAGCCACGTGTGATGGGGTGTGGGGGCGCAGCCCCCACGAGAAGGAGGCGCACGCATGAGGAAGATCTTCCCGGCGGATCTGCTGGCTCGCGACGAGCGCTTCGTCCGCCTGACCACGGAGCAGCGGTTCAACGACCCACGGTCACCCGGCTCCCGTTCGAACCCGCGCGGCGCGATGAAGCTCACGCCCGCTCGCGCCGACGCGCCCGATGCGGCGCGAGCGTTGATGCACGGCATCTTCGTGGGTGAGGTGCAGGCGCTCGAAGGCGCCGGCCGCACGTGCTGGGACTTCGAGACCGGCGACGGCGGGGACGAGTCTCCGTTCGCGCTCAAGCTCGACATGGCCCGCCAGTGCTGGGACGAGGCTCGCCACTGCGAGATCTCGGTGAAGCTGTCCGACTGGATGGGCACCGAGCTCGGTGAGTTCTCCGAGTCGACGTTCCTCTACGAAGCGGCCTGCAACCCGGACCCCGTGCTGCGCCTGACTGGCGTGAACCGAGCGCTCGAAGGCCTCGCCATCGACGTGTTCAACACGATGAAGGAATTCGGCGACGTCGCCGGCGATCCCGTGCTCGAGTTCTGCGAGGACTGGATGCTCGCTGACGAGGTCACGCACGTGAAGATGGGCAGCGACTGGCTGCGCCGCCTCACGGAGAAGGATCCCGAGCGCCGCGAACGTGCGCTCGAGTTCCAGCGCATCGTCGACAAGCTCTTCTCGCTCGGTGGTTTCCGCGGCGAGGACGACGACAGCCCGATCCGGCTCGCCCGTCGGTTCCGCGAGCTCGCCGGGTTCGATTCCGGCGAGATGGACGAGCTGGCGGAGATCTCCCGTGAAGCGAAGGCCGAAGCCGACCGCTTGCGCGAGAACCTGCAGGCGAAGGCGGCCGGTTGACCGTCACGGTTACCCCTGAGCAGTTCAACCTCGTCAGCTACGACAGCGGCGAGATCGCGTCGATCGTCGGCGACTTGATGGCCGCGATCGGGCTTCCGGACGACTTGGACGTGCGCATCGAGGTGGACGAGTCCACGCCCCTCGGCCGAGCGATGATCGCATCGACCGACCCGCTGGTGATCACGGTGGAGAGCGGCGCGCTCGAAGACCCGAAGCGGCCGCGCAACCTGTCGCGCACCGGTAGCGCCGATGTGCTCGGGCGGCTCATGTTCCGCGTCCGTGACCGGCGCGACCCGAACTTCGGTGATCCCCCCGCCGACGGCGACCTCACGTTGCCGCTGTCCGTCGCGTGGGATGCGTACTGCATCGGCCGGCTCGTGCGGCTCGGGTTCAAGCACTACGACAACCGGCAGCGCCGGCTGTACCACTTCCGCAACCGCCATGGCTTCAGCGACGCCGCCGACGAGGCGTTCGAGAAGCTCTGGATGGGGGACGGCCTCACCTGGGCCGACATCGTCTCGCTCAGCGACAACGCCGTGGGCGCCGCCGCCTGACAACAACGATCGTGCATCGCCTCGGCCGCTGGCGGGAGGCGATGCACGATGGTTGCCGTTTCAGTTGAGGTCGTGGGCGGAGATGCCCTCGAGCAGGTCGATCTGTGGCGGCTTGGACAGGAGGCCGTTGCACGCGGCGGCCATCTCGACCATTTCCTTCGAGTCGAAGTGGGCGCGCTGGGCGTCGGGGGACTCCCACTTCTGGATGATCACGAACCGACCCGGCGTCGTCGCCGACGCGCACAGGTCCATGTTCCGGCAGCCGGCGTGGCCTCGGCTCACCACCACGTACTTCGCGAGGACCGACTGGAGGCGTTCCGGATCGCTGGCGTCGAACGCCATCGTGACGATCGTGAGCTCGACCTCCGACACGTCCGGAACCCTACTGAGCCCTGCCGGCCAGCGGCCGAGCAGGAATCTCGGGGCGTGCGCCCGAACTGACAACGGTCGAATTCCGCAGAATTCGACGACGCGACCTTCAAGCGCCCCCGTCCGCCGACCGAAGTTGACTGTGCGAGCGGCCCAGCGTGCCCAGTGGGCAGGTTGGCAGTCTTGACCAGGCCAGTATCGTAAGCATCGGACTTTCCCGGCCTGTCGGTCGAGAACGACCAGCTACGGCGGGTAGCACCTGTTCCCGCCGCCACATCTCCCCCAGCACACCATTTGAGATTCGAGGAGAGGGCTCTTGCCCAAAGAGCGTGTCGAGCGCGACGAGGAAGATCTTGTTCGCCTCTACCTCACGGACATCGGGCAGTACCCACTGCTCACCAAGGACGACGAAGTTCGTCTGGCCCAGGCAATTGAGGGGGGAAACGAGGCTCGCCAGGCGCTGGAACGGGGGGGCAAGGACCTCACCCCGGCCCGCAAGCGCGAGCTGCGGCGCCAGGCCCGTGACGGCGAGGATGCCGAGCGCACCTTCGTCCAGTCCAACCTGCGCCTGGTCGTGTCGATCGCCAAGAAGTACCAGGCCTCGGGCCTGCCGCTGCTGGACCTGATCCAGGAGGGCAACCTCGGCCTGATGCACGCCGTCGAGAAGTTCGACTGGCGCAAGGGCTTCAAGTTCTCCACGTACGCCACGTGGTGGATCCGCCAGGCCATCACCCGCGGCATCGCCAACACCGGCCGCACCATCCGCCTGCCGGTCCACGCTGGTGACACCCTCGCCCGCCTCCAGAAGGCCCGGGCCCGGCTCGAGCTCAAGCTCGGGCGCCCGGCCACGCTGGCCGAGCTGTCCGACGAAGTCGAGATGCCGGAGGACAAGGTGACAGAGGCTCTGCGCTTCGCCGCGGAGCCCCTCTCGCTGTCCGAGCCGCTGCGTGAAGACGGCGATGCCGAGCTCGGCGACGTCGTCGAGGACCGCTCCGCGGAGTCGCCGTTCGAGGTGGCCGCCACCGCGCTGCTGCCCGACGAGATCGCCCGGCTGCTCGCCCCGCTCGACGAGCGCGAGCGCGAGATCCTGAAGCTGCGCTTCGGGCTCGATCGGGGCGAACCCCGCACGCTCGAAGAAGTCGGCGAGCACTTCAACCTCACCCGTGAGCGCATCCGTCAGATCGAAGCGCGGGCGATGTCGAAGCTGCGGCACCCGTCGAGCGACACGGGCGCACGCGACCTTCTCGCCGTCTGACACCGCGCCGGCGCGGTGCCGACGCTGCGCGCGGTGACTAGTACTTTTCGCGCGCAGAAATCGTCATATCGGGCCATTTCCCACGACTCCTCGATCCCGAAGACTGTCCCAAACGGGACGAGACGAGGAGTTGGGGATGGCCTTGGGTTGGCGCCGCATTGTCGCGGCAGGCTTGTTGACGGTCATGGTGGCGGCGCTGTTCGCGACGCCGTCGCACGCGCAAGGACCGTCAGGAGTCGGGTCGGCCGGAGGTTCCACCACGCTCGCCGCGCTCGATGCCGGTGACCTGCTGAAGCTCGCGCTCATCGGTGAGCAGAACTCGGCGACGATCGATCCCGCAAACGGGACGCCCACGGCCAACGAGGCGGTGACGCCGCTGACCGTCGTGTCGCAGACGCTGCCCGCCCTCAACGCTCTGACCACGCCGGCCGTGTCGACCAACAGCACCGGCGCGCCGGACACGAAGCAAACGGCACAGATCGACCTCGGATCCGTGCCCCAGCCTGCACCGCTGCTCAGCGGCACCGTCAACGCGGCGTCGCTCAGCTCACTCGTCGACAGCAGCGGTGCGCACTCGACGATGAACGCGACGCTGGCGAATGTGGCGGTGGCGGCCGGTATCGCGAAGATCGACTCCGCGAGCGTCGACATCGGCAGCATCGCCAGTTCGACGCAATCGACCGCAAGCCGGACAGTCGCGGTGAACGGCGTGACGGTGCTCGACCTTCGTGCCCTGTTGCAGATGGTCGGACTCGATCTCAACAAGCTCCCGCTGCAGACGCTGGCTGATCTGATCCAGCAACTCGGTCTGCTCGACACGCTGAACGCGGCCACCGGTCAGAACTTCGGAAGTGCGGCCGACATCGTCAGCGCGCTCACGACGCCGGCCATCACCAGCGCGCAGAACGCCGTCAACACCGCGCAAGCCGCGGTGAACACCGCGCAGGCGACGTTCGACTCCGCGCAAGCGGCGCTCGACAGCGCCCAGACCACCCTCGACGGAGCGAACGCGCAGGTGGCCTCCGCAACGACGGCCCTGAACGATGCAACCGCCGCTGCCACGGGCCTGTTGTGCAACGTCACGCCCGCGCTGCCGCTGTGCCAGGCCGTTGCGGCCGCACAGGCGGCCCTCAATACTGCGATCTCAGCGCAGGGTGTCGCTCAAACGGCGTTCAACACGGCGCAGACCGCGTTCAACACAGCGAAGACCGCCCTCGACGCGGCCGTCGCAGCGCTCAATACCGCGCTGGCGGCGCTGAACGGCGTGCTCGGTCAGCTCCAGGGTGTGATCGACGGTCTGGCCAACACGCTCGAGCTGCAGCCGCTGCTGCGAGTCGAGGGCATCCAGGTCGGAGCGTCGTCGCTCGCCGCGGACACCGTCGGGAACTCGTCCGCCGTGACCACGGCGACGATCGGCAACATCAAGGTCGGTGGGATCAACCTCGGTGGCGTCGATGCGGGTGCGACGGTCGACCAGATCACGGCGCTCGCCGGTCAGGCGACGCAAGCGGTCGACAACGTCCTGTCGGCGATCTCGCCGCAACTCGCCAACCTCGTGCACGTCGAGCTGTTCAAGCACTCCACCGACGTCTCGCAGAGCGGCGACTACGTGAACGCGCTCGCCGGGATCACGGGCCTGCTGGCGACGATCACGCCGCCTGACGTGTGCGCCCTGCTCAACGACGTGCTCACTCAACTGCCGGTCGGGCTCAACAGCCTTCCGGGCGTGACGTTGCCGGCGCTGCCGATCTCCGGCGTGCTCTCCACGATCGGCTCGACGATCAACTGCTCCGTGCCCGGGATCCTGCAGGCGCAGGCCACCATCCCTGCGCTCACGACGCCGATCACGCTGGCGGCCGCGCAGGCCAACAGCGCTGCGGCGTTCGCACCGTCGCAGCAGTCGACGACGACCACGACCACGACGACGACGACGCCGGCGAACCCGTCGACGAGCACGCCTTCGAGCTCCGGTACGCCGACGAGCACGAACACGAGCGCCCCGCTCGCTCGGACCGGCGCCGAGAACGCGCTGTTCCTCTTCGCCGGTGCGCTGCTGCTGATGGTGGCCTACGCCACCCGACGCACGATGGTGGCGGTCAAGTCCCAGAACCACTCGCAGTAACTCACCGCAGTACCGTGAGGGCCGCGCGGCGCGCGGTAGCGAGAGGACGAGTCGATGGGTGAGAAGGGCAATCTCGCCGATGGTCGGCCCACGGGTGGGCACGTTCCGGTCGCGTCACCACCACCACCACCACCCGCAAGCGGCGGTGGTGGCGGTGGTGGCCTCCTGAGCGACCTTGCCGACCAGGCGAAGGACAAGGTGACGGACGTGGGCCTCGGGGGCGAAGGGCTCGGCATCGTCCACCGCGATCGCGACGACGACGAATCGACCTGACCGTGGCCCGGCGCCTGGGCGCAGGCGTGCCCCTTCAGGTCGTCGCTCGTGCTCGTGCGCCCGTGTTCGGCGTCGAGCACGAGTACCGCGTTCTGCATGGTGACACGCAGCTCGACTTCGCTCGCCACGTCCACGAGCTCGGGTTCGAGGGCGTGCGGCTCGACCCCACGGATCCGAACGCGTACCGGATGCCGTGGGGCGGGCTCATCACCGCAGACGGGCACGAGGCGGAAGTGGCGACCGCTCCCGTCGCGCTTCGTCCCGGTTGCACCGACGAGATCGAGTGGCGCACTTCGGTCGCAGCCCAGTCGTTGCGATCCGTGCTGCCTGACGAGCTTCGGATCGACGGGTACTCGACGCATCTGAACCTCGAGGTGCACGACCGCGACGTCGTCGCCGCAGGCCGTGTGTTCACGCGGCACTTCGCACCCGCGATGATGCTGCTCCTCGATCGGCCGACCTCGCCCGGTCTGCTCGTGCGCCCGCGCTGCGGACGGTTGGAGTTGGGCGGCGAGTACTGCGCCGGCGACCAGCTGCGGGCCGCCACGGTGTTCGCAACTGCGGCCGGACTGACGTGCGTGGCCGCGGTGCGCGATCGGGACCTCCGCCGTCATCTTCCTCCGCGGGTCCGCGCACGGATCCGTCCCGCGAACATCCGCGCCGGTTGGTACGTCGACCGGCGCGCGTTCGGCGCCGACCTGTACACGTACGGACGCGCCACCCCGTTGCGGACCGCGACTCACGACCATGGTCGAGCGCAGGACCACCTCGTGCACACGTGGAACGCGACGCGACCCGCGGCGGAGACGCTGTTCGCGGCGGAGGAGCTGGCGCTCGTCGACGACGTCGTCGACGGTGTGCGCCCGCTTCCGCTCGAGTGCGAGCCGGACGGCACCGGGCGCGCCGGTCCGTATGCGGAGACGGCGTTCGGACGCGCGGTCCACCGCCGCACCCGCCCCCGGTACTCGGTCGAGCCGCTGTCCATCGCGTGGGAGGCGATTGCGTTCCGCGTGCGAGGCGACCGGGACGCAGTCGCGTGCATCCCGCGGTCACTGCTTGCCGACTTCCTCGACGAGCTCGACTCCGGGCATCTCGACGCTGCGATCGAGAGGTTTCTCGCGTCACCGCCGCGAGGACGTGTGCTCCGAGCCTCGTCGCAGACCTCCGATGCGGCGCTGTTCGACGAGATGGCATCGCCCGGCGCGATCGCGCCCCCAGAGCGCGTCACGGGTCTCGGCATCGGCGGCCGCGGCGGTGGGTCGCCGCGCAGAGCACGGCGCAACAAGCACCGCCGCAGCGGGCGACGCGCGTTGCTGGTCGCATCGGCCGCCCTCGTCGCCTTTGCGGCCTGCGTCGCAGGAGCGTACGCGGTGACCCAGCGCGACGACTCGCCGCGAGTCTCGGCAGCTGCCGAGCACATCGGTCAGCCGTTCGACGTCACGTTCACCGTCGCGAGCGTCAACGTCGGCCCGCACTACCGGGGCGAGCCTGTGCCCGGTGTCGGCAGTGAGGAGCGGGTGCGCGTGTACGTGGAGTGCCCCGACAACACGTGCAGCTTCGGCAACGACGGACCGTCGAGCGGGGGACCGTTCGTCGATCTCGGTCTGCAGTTCGCGCAGACCTCTCCCGGCTTCTACAAGGCGATCCGAGACTCGAACGAGTTCGCAGACGCGTGCGGGCGCAACATCGTCGTACACCAGGTCGCGTCGGCCGACGTGCAACGCGATCCCGGTGGTCCGCTCACGCGATTCACCGGGCGCTACGAGGTGGCGCATCCCGATGGCGTCGAGTTCGACTCGCCGTCCGGGGTGTGCTCGACGTTCGACATCGCCTACACGTTCGTGGGCACGCCGGCTTCGGGATGATCAGCTTCCGCCGGACTGGCGGATCAGCTTGGCGACCAGTGCGGTCCAGCCGGTCTGGTGCGACGCGCCCAGCCCTTTGCCGCTGTCACCGTGGAAGTACTCGAAGAACGTGGGATGGTCCTTCCACGCGGCGTCGAAGTCGAACAGGTCGACGCCGCCGTTGACCGGGCGGCGGCCGGTTTCGTCGGGCAGGAAGACGGCGATGAGCCGCTTCGACAACTCCCGCGCCACGTCGCCGAGGTGCAGCTCGCGTCCTGAGCCGGTCGGGTACTCGACCTTGAAGCTGTCACCCAGGTAGTGGTGGAAGCGCTGAAGCGACTCGATCATCAAGTAGTTGAGCGGGAACCAGATCGGGCCGCGCCAGTTCGAGTTGCCCCCGAACAGCCACGTGTCGGAATCGCCCGGTTGGTAGCGAACCTCGAGCCGCTCGCCGTGGAAGTCGAGCTGCACCGGTGTCTCTTCGTGCGCCTTCGACAGTGACCGGATGCCGTACGGCGAGAGGAACTCGTTCTCGTCGAGCATCCGCATGAGGATTCGTCGCAGCTTGTTCGGGCCGACCATCGCGAGGAAGTGACGCTCGCGCTCGCCGCCGAACTCCGACACGTGCAGCGCCCGGCACTGGTCCGGTCGCTTGCGCATGAACCAGTCCGCCCGCTTGCGGAACTCGGGCAGATGCCTCAACGCTCGGTCGTCGAAGCTCTCCGCAGCGAACAATGGGATCAAACCGACCCACGACCGCACCTTGAGCGGGATCCGGTTGTTCATGTCGTCGACGAGCACGTCGTAGAAGAAGCCGTCGTCGTCGTTCCAGAGCGCGTAGCCGTCGCGGTACGTCGCGGCGGACGCGATCGTGAGGAAGTGCTCGAAGAACTTCGTGCAGATGTCCTCGTACGTCGGATCGTGACTCGCGAGCTCGGCGGCCATCGCCAGCATGTTGAGGCAGTACATCGCCATCCACGACGTGGCGTCGGACTGCTCGAGCGTGTGACCGCTCGGGAGCGGTCGCGATCGGTCGAACAGGCCGATGTTGTCGAGACCCAGGAACCCGCCTTCGAACAAATTGTTGCCCTCGGCGTCCTTGCGGTTCACCCACCAGCTGAAGTTCATGAGCAGCTTCTGGAAGATGCGCTCGAGGAAGTCCCAGTCCTTGTCCGCGTTCTGGATCGCGTCGATCTTGAAGACGCGCCACGCCGCCCACGCATGCACCGGCGGGTTCACGTCGTCGAACGCCCACTCGTACGCCGGGAGCTGACCGTTCGGATGCATGAACCACTCGCGACAGAACAGCAACAGCTGCTCCTTCGCGAACTCGGAATCGACGAGCGACATCGCGACCATGTGGAACGCCAGGTCCCACGCCGCGTACCAGGGGTACTCCCACTCGTCCGGCATCGAGATGATGTCGGCGTTGTACAGGTGCGTCCAGTGTTGGTTGCGGCCGTGCTCGCGTTCTGGTGGAGGCGGCGGCATGGCCGGGTCGCCCTCCAGCCAGTGCCGGACGTCGTACCGGTAGTACTTCTTCGCCCACAACAGCCCGGCGAGCGCCTTGCGTTGCACCGCTCGCGCTTCATGGGATGCCCCGGGCGCGAGCTCGCTGTAGAACTCGTCCGCTTCGGCGCGGCGATCCGCCAGTGTCGCTTCGAAGTCGTCACCGAAGCTCTCGAGCCGTTCGCGGTCGCTCAACCGCAGCCGTACGGTCTCGGTCGCCCCTGGCCCGATCGTCAACTGGTGCCATACCGCGGTCTTCGACCCGCTCTTCGCGGGATTCACCGTGGTCGCGCCGTGCAGGACGTGGTCGTTGATGCCGTCCTTCGGATACGGCGTCTCGTTCGGCGAGCCGAACAACCGCTCGGAGTTCGTCTCGTTCTCGCAGAACAGCCACTGGTCCTCGGTGCACCCTTCGGACGCGAGCCAGTGCCGTCCCAGGGTGCCGTGCTCCGCGACGACGAGCTTGCCGTCGAGCTCGAGCCACGGCCTCCGGTCGTCACGACCCCATGACCACGTGTTGCGAAACCACAACGTCGGCAGCACGTGCAGGCGCGCGGCGTCCGGCCCGCGGTTGGTCGCCGCGATCTCGATGCAGATGTCGTCCGGCGCGGCCTTGGCGTACGTGAGCTGCACGTCGAAGTAGCGGTTGTCCTCGAACACGCCGGTGTCGACGAGCTCGTACTCGGGCTGGTCGATGCCTCGGCGCCCGTTCTCGGCAACGAGTTCGGCGTACGGGTAGGCCCGCTGCGGATACTTGTAGAGCCACTCCATCCACGAGTGCGTCGGGGTGGAGTCGAGCGCCCACCAGTACTCCTTCACGTCCTCGCCGTGGTTGCCCTCGGAGTTCGTCAGGCCGAACAACCGCTCCTTGAGGATCGGGTCCTGCTCGTTCCACAGCGCGATGGCGAAGCAGAGGTGCTGCCATCGGTCCGAGATGCCCCCGAGACCGTCCTCGCCCCAGCGATAGGCGCGGGAACGGGCGTGGTCGTGCGGGAAGTAGTCCCACGCCGTGCCGCCCGCGCTGTAGTCCTCGCGGACCGTCCCCCACTGGCGCGCCGGAAGGTACGGACCCCACCACTTCCACCGCGCCAGGCCGGCACGATCGGCATCGAGTCGATCTTGTTCCGCGTCGCCTCGCACGGTGCGACAGCATGCCGCATGGATTCGCTTCGCGAGCCGGCACGCGACGTGCCGGTGATCGGTCGGCCCGACGTACTGGTTGTCGGCGGTGGCGCGGCAGGCATCGCCGCCGCAGTTGCCGCGGCTCGGCGTGGCGCCACGACGTGGCTCGTCGAGCAGTCCAGCGCGCTCGGCGGGCTGGCGACCGTCGGACTGATCAACTTGCTGCTCACGCTCGACGACGGCAACGGCACACAGGTGGTCGCCGGTCTGTGCCAGGAGTTCGTCGACCGTCTCGACGCGATCGGTGAGGCGAAGTTCCCGCCGCCGGACCAATGGAACCGCGAGGACGCAGCGACGGTCGACGAGTGGCGGCGGTGGGGCCTGGTCTGGGGTGCACCCGAGTCCGTGCGTTACTCGGTGGCGTTCGACCCCGATGCGTTCATCGACGTGTCGATCGACGCGCTGATGGCGGCCGACGTACGGGTTCGCTTCCACACGTGGTTTGCCGGGGTGGCGATGGACGGCGAATCGATCGCGGCGGTGTTGGTCGAGTCCAAGAACGGACGCGAGGCGATCGTCCCCGCCGTGGTCATCGACGCAACCGGCGACGGCGACGTCGTCGCGCGGGCGGGCGCACCGAACGAGCGTCACTCGATCCCTCCGCATCTGTGGTTTCGGGTCGGTGGCGTGGCTGACGATGCGCCGCCGGGCTTCTGGTTCCGGACCACCGGTCGCGGGCGGGCGCTCGTACCGTGGGGCCCGTCGCCGAACCGCGTCGATGCCTGCGATGCCGATGACCTGAGTCGCGCCTTGCTCGAGTGCCGAGCAAGTGCGCGAGAGGCGTTTCGAGGTCTGCGCGGCCAACCGGGGTTCGAGCATGCCTGGCTCGACGACTACGCACACCTGCTCGGCATCACCGAGAGCCGGCGACTGGTCGGCGACCACGTGCTGGCGAAGGAAGAAGCCGACGTTCGGTTCCCCGACGCGATCGCACAGACCGGCCACTGGACCCGCCGAGACGTCGTGTTCGACATCCCGTACCGCTGCCTCACTGCCCCCGGGTTCCGCAACTTGCTCGCGGTGGGGCGGTGCATCTCGACGACGCGCTACGTGCACCAGGCGACGAAGGAGATCCCGGCGGCGATGGCGACCGGCGAAGCCGCCGGCGCCGCTGCGACCGTGGCGGCGCGCGGCGGGCTCGATGTGCACGCCGTCGACGTCGATGCGCTCCGCGCCGACCTCACGACCGGCGGCGCGATCTGTTAGAGGCGCGGGTGGTGGGTGCGTTCCAGGCGTCGAGCGCGGGCACGTCGTGCTCCGACGAGAGGATCGACAGAGTTGCCGGCGACAGCATGACGTGGCGCCCGAACCCGGGCTCCTGGTCGATCCACCGCGCCGCGAGGACGCGCAAGACGTGGCCGTGGGCGAAGGCGAGTACGTCGCCCTCCGTCGAGCGCACCCGTGCGATGACACGATCGCAACGCGCCGCCACCGCGGCGATCGACTCTCCGTTCGGTACACCGTCGTCCCAGAGGAACCAATCTGCTCGTTCGGTGCGGATGTCGGCGGTGGTGCGGCCCTCGTAGTCGCCGTAGTTCCATTCACACAGGTCGTCGTCGACGGTGGCGTCCGGGTAGCCGGCCAACGACGCCGTGTCGCGGGCGCGAGACAGCGGGCTCGTGAGCACCAGCGCGAACGCCCGATCTCGCAACGTCGGCGCCAACCGTTCTGCCGCCGCGCGTCCGGCATCCGTGAGGGGGATGTCGGTGAGGCCGGTGTGACGACCGTCGCGGGACCATTCGGTCTCGCCGTGGCGAACGGCGAACAACCGGCTCGTCACTACGAGCGACTGCGGTAGCGGCGGATCAGCTCGTTCGTCGACGAGTCATGGCCGAGCGCTGGCTCGGTCGCCGACTCGAGTTCGGGAACGATGCGGTTCGCCAGCTGCTTGCCGAGCTCCACACCCCACTGGTCGAAGGAGTTGATGTGCCAGATCGTCCCCTGCGTGAACACCTTGTGCTCGTAGAGCGCGACGAGCTGGCCGAGCGTGTGCGGCGTCAGCGCCGACACGAGGAGTGAGTTCGTCGGCCGGTTGCCATGGAACACGCGATGTGGCACCTGGTGCGCCGGTACACCCTCCGCCTCGACCTGCTCGCGCGTCTTGCCGAACGCCAGCGCTTCGGTCTGCGCGAAGAAGTTCGCCATCAACAGATCGTGGTGCGTGCCGACGCGATGCGCGGGCTCCGTGAAACCGATGAAGTCGCACGGGATCATCGTCGTGCCCTGATGGATCAGCTGGTAGTACGCGTGTTGTCCGTTGGTGCCGGGCGTGCCCCACACGATCGGCCCGGTGTCGGTGTCGACCGGGTTGCCGTCGAGGTCGACCGACTTGCCGTTCGACTCCATGTCGAGCTGCTGCAGGTACGCGCTGAAACGACTGAGGTACTGGTTGTACGGCAACACGGCGTGGCTCTGCGCGCGAAAGAAGTCGCGGTACCAGAGCCCGATCAACCCGAGCAGCACAGGAAGGTTGCGGTCGAACGGCGCGGTCCGGAAGTGGTCGTCCATCGCCCGGAAGCCGGCGAGCATCTCGCCGAACTGGTCGGGGCCGATCGCGATCATGAGTGAGAGCCCGATGGCCGAGTCGTAGCTGTAGCGACCGCCGACCCAGTCCCAGAACCCGAACATGTTCTGCGTGTCGATGCCGAACTCGGAGACCTTCTCGGCGTTCGTCGACACCGCGACGAAGTGGTTGGCCACCGCCTTGTCGTCACCCAGCTGGTCGACGAGCCACGATCGGGCCGTGGTGGCGTTCGTGATCGTTTCCACGGTCGTGAAGGTCTTCGACGCGACGATGAACAGCGTCTCGGCGGCATCGAGGTCGTGCGTCGCCTCCCAGACGTCGTTGCCGTCGACGTTCGACACGAACCGGCACTGAAGATCGCGATCGCTGTAGTCGAGCAGCGCGTCGTAGGCCATCGCCGGACCGAGGTCGGAGCCACCGATCCCGATGTTGACGATGTTGCGGATGCGCTCGCCGGTGAAACCGCGCCACTCTCCACTGCGAACGCGGGTCGAGAAGTCGCCCATGCGGTCGAGCACCGCGTGCACGTCGGCGATCACGTCCTGCCCGTCGACGACGAGCTTCTTGTCGCGGGACGCGCGCAATGCGACGTGCAGTACGGCGCGGTCCTCGGTGACGTTGATGTGCTCGCCCCGGAACATCGCATCGATTCGCTCGCGCAACCCGGCGGCCTCTGCGAGAGCGATGAGCAGACGGACCGTTTCCGCGGTGATCCGATTCTTCGAGTAGTCGAGGTAGAGGTCGCCGAGCTCGACGGTCAGTGAGGTGCCGCGCGTGGCATCCTGCGCGAACAGATCACGCAAGTGGACGTTGCGGACCTCCTCGTAGTGCTCCGCCAGCGCCTTCCACTGAGGGGAGCCGACGGCGCTCGTCGTCACTTCGTCGATTCCGCGTCGACGATCTTCTCCATGTGGCCACCGAACTGCTTGCGCATCGCGGACTGCAGCTTGTTCGCGTAGACGGCGTTTCCCTGCGACGCGAATCGCGAGTACAGCGCGGCCGTCAACACTTCGGCCGGAACGCCGATCTCGACCGCGGCTTGGACGGTCCAGCGTCCTTCTCCGGAGTCCGACACCCGCCCGTTGAAGTCCTCGAGGTTCGGTGACTCGACGAGCGCCTGTGCGGTGAGATCGAGCAGCCACGATCCAACGACCGAGCCGCGTCGCCAGAGCTCTGCGACGGAGGGGATGTCGATGTCGAACTTGTAGAACTCGGGATGCTGCAGCGGCGCGGTCTCTGCGTCCTTGTCGAAGTCGCGGGTGCCGACGTCGGCATGGTTCAGGATCGCCAACCCCTCCGCGTACGCAGCCATGATCCCGTACTCGATCCCGTTGTGGACCATCTTCACGAAGTGGCCGGCACCTCCAGGGCCACAGTGCAGGTAGCCCTGCTCCGCTGTCGTGGGTTCGCCCTCGCGGCCGAGTGTGCGTGCGGCGGCGTCGACGCCGGGTGCGAGCGCGGAGAAGATCGGACCGAGCCGCGTCACAGGCTCCTCTTCGCCGCCGATCATGAGGCAGTAGCCGCGATCGAGGCCGAAGACGCCGCCGCTGGTGCCGACGTCGACGTAATGGATGCCCTTGTCCGCGAGGTGTGCGCCCCGCCGGATGTCGTCGCGGTAGTAGCTGTTGCCGCCGTCGATGATGGTGTCGTTGCTCGCGAGATGCCCGGCCAGGTCGTCGATCGTCGAGTCGACGAACGCGGCGGGGACCATGATCCACACGTGGCGCGGCGTCGCGAGCTTGTCGACGAAGTCCGCGAGATCCGACGCGCCCACGGCTCCTTCACCGGCGAGGCCCTTCACGGCGTCGGCGTTGACGTCGTACACCACGCACTCGTGGCCCGCCTTCATCAACCGGCGCACCATGTTGGCGCCCATCCGCCCGAGACCGATCATGCCCAGTTGCATCGCAGGCTCCTTTGACTGGCTTGCTGGGTCGCCCGCTCCCTTGCTTATCGCACCGGGACGCGCTTGGCCCTCAGCAGCTCCGCGACGGACCACGCCTGGAAGGGGCAACCGGACGCGCGGTGCGGCGCGTCGCCGTCGGTCGTCTCCGACACGGAACCCAGCCCCCACTCGCCGAGGTGGACGATCAGCCCGTCGAGCGCGCCCGCCGTGTCGACTCGGGCGCGGCGGCACGCGTCGGCATACGGCCCGATCAGCCACGGCCACACCGTGCCCTGGTGGTAGGCGCGGTCGCGCGCAGCGCCGTCGCCGCGATGCTGTCCGAGGTACCGAGGATCGGACGGCGCCAGCGAACGCAGACCCATCGACGTCACCAGCGGCCCACAGGCGTGCACGATCTCGGCCGCGCTCCACAGATCGGTGACCGGCGCGTACGGCAACGACACCGCCAGCAACTGGTTGGGTCGCAGCGAGGTGTCGTCCGGATCGACGACGTCCCGTAAGCCGTGGCCTGGGTTGGCGAATCGTTCGAGGAACGAACGCGCGGCGGTGTCGCCGGCCAACCGCACCTCCTCGGCGCGGTGATCCTTCAGCTGATCGAGCAGACCGGCGAGGACGCGCAGCCCGTTCACCCACAAGGCGTTCACCTCGACGGGCTCACCGATGCGAGGCGTGACCGGCGTGCCGTCGACGCGTGCATCCATCCACGTGAGCGCCCAGCCGGACTCGCCTTGGGTGATCAACCCGTCGTCGTCGACGCGGATGCCGAACCGGGTTCCGTTGTGGTGATGGTCGATGATGCCCACGAGCGCGTCTCGCAGCTCTCGGGCGAGGTCGAGATCGTCGGCGACGGCAACGTGGCGACCCACGGCGTGGAGGAACCACAACGTCGCGTCGACCGTGTTGTACTCGAGGCCGCCCGCGTCGGCCGTGTTCGCCAGCATCCCTTCGGACAGTCCCGCGGCGGCGTGCAGCAGGAGGGCGCGACCCTCGTCCCACCGATTCGTCTGGAGGAACAGCCCCTCGTAGGACGTCATCGTGTCCCGGGACCAGTCCCCGAACCACGGGTACCCGGCGACGACGGTCGGACCGTCCGGAGTGGTCACCACGAACTGATCCGCGGCGATGGCGAGCGTTCGGTCGGCGTCGTCGGAGGGTCGTGACCGCATGACGAGGTCGGCGGCGCGGCGCCGGGCGGCAGCGACGATCAGCGGTGCGGCCGGGGTCGGTAGGAACGGATCGTCCGCCCATGCCTCGACCGACGTCGTTGCACCGCCCGCGAGCTCGGCCCGGAACCGTCCCGCGAACCAGAGGTCCTCCGTCGGGTCGAGTCCGCGGGCGGCTTCCTCGCGGTGGTGGATGCCGCGGTACCACGCGGCGCCGGTGGGATCGAAGCCTGGACCCCGCACGCGGTACGCGTCCTCGAATCGGAACCCGTCGTTCGTGCGCTCGACGACGGGGTCGCCGGCCGCCAGCCGTTCGCCGTGCGCGTCGCGCCAGGTGCACAGGGCCTCGATCTCGAGCCGAACCGGCGCCGGCGCTCGCACGACGCGGTAGTTGACGCCGACGAGCGGTCGTCCGTGTGACATCGCCAGTTCGGCCTCGAGGATCACGTTGTCGACCGCCCACCGCCAACGGGGCACGCCGTCGCGCAGCTCGAACGACTCGAGGTGCTCGAACCCCTCGGGGGCGATGCTGCCGTCCTGCCACTCGTGCACACCGAGGCGGATCATTCGTTCCCCGATGTAGAGCACCGGATCGAGCGCCGCGAGCCCGAGCATGCGCCCGATGGGCGGCGCCGTCGCGACCATCAGCACGCCGTGGTACCGCCGCGTGCGCAATCCGCCGACCGTTCCCATCGCGTAGCCACCGAGGCCGTCGGTGACGAGCCACTCTCGCTCGGACGCGGCATCGAGGTCACCCGTGACCTGGCGTCCCAGCGTGATCGCACTCATCGGGTCTCACGTTCGCACACCACGCGAGCGTTGCCCGGGCAATGCTGCACGCACCACGTGTCGGGTTGTCCGGACAAATTCATCGAATGGCGGAGGTGGACGGGAATCGAACCCGCCGTCGTGGGATCACCACGACCACCCGCTTTGAAGGCGGGGGAGCCCACCAGGTACCCAGACACCTCCGGTCCGGAAGGTAGCTGGTCAGGACCTATGAAACGCGCGAGCGCGACTGTGGACAACTCGCGCCGTCGGCGTGCACCCCGCGAAAACCCCGCGAGCCTCTGCGACAGTCCGCGACACGAGACGACATTGCGTGGCAGAACTCGGCATGACTTCGACTTCGGTGAGCCGGTCAGCTGTGCGTGCGCGCGTACTCCGCGACTGCTTCGGTGGGCACGTACAGCAGTCCGTCGGCTCCCTTGACGCGAGGCAAGTCACCGCGGTCCATGAGTACGAGGACCTCGTAGGTGTCGACGCCG
>DASUCS010000224.1:0-2688 GCA_036275935.1 Acidimicrobiales bacterium | reverse complement strand
ATGATGAGCACGGGCCGTGAGCGCTCGCGAGCGTTGCCGCCATCGGCCACGCGGTTGGCGGGGGTTTCCTCTACGTTCGATGCCGGGACGGCCATGGTGAATTCAACACGCCTGTCGGAGGGGCGGGCAAGGCTCGCGACGCGTGCGCTGGAGTCCGGCGAACGAGCCGCTTCGCGAAAGGCGTCGAATTCGGTCGACACATGTCGCCGCCACGCCGCACCCGACGTGAGCGCAAGGCTGCGGCCACGGAGACGGAGAACGGCGCCGAGGGCTTCCAGCGCGCGACAACGGCGACGGTTTGCGGCCCAACCGATCTGCCGAACGACTCGGCACATCGGTTGCTCTTCTCGGCGCGCGACAAAGGACCGTGGACACCGTGGACACCGTCGACCTCGCGGTCCCGCGCCGGCGCGCGGTCATTCCAGCAATTCGGGTCAATCCGGCCGTGCGGATTGCTCGGATGCTAGGGTGGCCGCCGCCAGCGCCATCGTTCATTGTTCGTTCGTCGAGCGTCGTTAGCTGTTGGTCTTCGGACTAACGATTATCGACTCAGGTCAGGCTTCCAGCTGCCAGCCGCTCTGGCGCTGCTTGATCGGTCGCGCCGGAACTCCCACCGCAGTGCAGTTTGCCGGCAGGTCGGAGGCGACGACGGCGCCCGCACCGACGATCGTCCATTCGCCAATCCGGACGCCTTCGATGGTCGTCACGCCGCTGCCGACCTCACAGCCGGTCCCGAGCTCCACACCCCCCGACAGGTTTGTCGCCGGGGCAACCGTGGCGAAGTCGCCCACGCGACAGTCGTGGCTGATGTTGCAGACACGGTTCACCGACACGAACGCCCCGATGTGGATGTTGACGGTGAGCATCGTGCCGGCGGCGATGGACGTTCCTGGGCCGATCTCGAGCCAGCGACAGAGCCGGACGGTCGGGTGTACGGTCGTGATGAATCGCTGGTTATCGCTGCCGACCCGAGCGACGATCCGGCGCTTCGCGGTCGGGCTCCCGACGCCGAGTGCGATGCGAACGTTCGAGCCTTCGCTGTTCAGCCAGTCGAGGCCACCGAGCACCGGCAGGCCGTTGACCTCGCGTCCGTGCGTCGATGGATCGTCGTCGATGTAGCCGAGCAGATCCCATCGCGCGCGGTGCGCGTTGATGTCCTCGATCAATTGGACGGTCTCGCGACCGTACCCCCCCGCCCCGTACACGACGACCGGCTGAATGCGGTCGCCAAAGAGATCACGCACGCGTCGCGCTCCACACGTCGAAAGTCACGAAAATCACAAAGGTTCCCGCGAGATCGACGGACGACGACCGAACGCGCAACGTTAACGGGTACCAAGGACCACCGCGGCGCGCCAATCAGGCAGTGCTCGCGAGGCGCTCGGCTCGATAGTAGTCGAGGTACCAGCTCACGAAGCGACGGACGCCTTCCTCGATGCTCGTCGCCGGCCGAAAGCCCACGTCGCGACCCAAGTCGTCCACGTCGGCGTAGGTTGCGACGACGTCACCCGGCTGCATGTCGAGCATCCGTTTGCGGGCGGTCCGCCCGAGTGCTTCCTCGAGCACGGCGATCATGTGCCCGAGCTGCACCGGCGAGTTGTTGCCGATGTTGTAGAGGCGATACGGGGCCCGGCTGGTGGCCGGGTCGGGGGCATCGCCGGTCCAGGCAGCGTTAGGCGTGGCGGTATGGTCGGTCACGCGCACCACGCCCTCGACGATGTCATCGATGTACGTGAAGTCGCGCTGCATGCGCCCGTGGTTGAAGACGTCGATCTCCCGGCCCTCGAGAATGGCCTTCGTGAACAGGAACAGCGCCATGTCCGGCCGACCCCACGGACCGTAGACGGTGAAGAAGCGGAGGCCGGTCGTCGGGATCCCGTAGAGGTGGCTGTAGCAGTGCGCCATGAGCTCGTTCGCCTTCTTGGTGGCGGCGTAGAGGCTCACCGGATGGTCCACGTTGTCGTGGACGGCGAACGGCATCTGCGTGTTCGCCCCGTACACGGACGACGATGATGCGTACACGAGGTGCTCGACGGGATTGTGCCGGCATCCCTCGAGGATGTTCAGGAAGCCGAGGATGTTCGCGTCGATGTACGCGTGGGGGTTCACGAGCGAGTAGCGCACACCTGCCTGGGCGGCGAGGTGCACGACGCGGTCGAAGCGCTCTCGAGCGAACAGCGCGGCCATGGCGTCTCGATTGGCGACGTCGAGATGCTCGAACCGGAAGCTCTTATTGGGCCGGAGCTGTGCGAGGCGGGCTTCCTTGAGGGATACGTCGTAGTAGTCGCTCAGGGAGTCGAGCCCGACCACCGTGTCGCCTCGCGCGAGGAGGCGCGTCGCGGTGTGGTATCCGATGAACCCGGCGGCGCCGGTGACGAGGATCTTGGCCATGGAAGATGAAGATATCATCACGGGGACCGCGTTCTTGCTTTCGGTCTCTGTTCGGTATAAAGTCTGCTTAGCCTGCTCGGCGTCGTACGGAGCAGACAGGTGCCGTCGTTTCGTCGTCGTCGCTGGTCGCCGTCCCGCCAATGCCTGCCCTTTCCATTGCCGCTCTTCGCGAGCTCATCGAGCAGCGCTTTCCCGACGCCACGCCGGCGAACTGGCGGGCGGCGGAGCCGGTCGCCACCGGCGTGGAGCCGCTCGACCGGATCCTTCCGGGTGGTGGGCTGCCGCGCGGACAGCTGA
>DASUCS010000223.1:0-4920 GCA_036275935.1 Acidimicrobiales bacterium | reverse complement strand
GCCCGACGCTCCGATGCGGACGGCTGGATGATCAAGCCGATCGACGCGTTCCGTCTGCGCAAGGCCGCGACCGCGCTGCTCGACGGCGGCACCTACCACGAGGGCGTCCCCGACGACGCCGCCCCGCTGCTGGCATAGCGCGACGGCGATCGCCTTCGGAGCCCGGCGACGGGTCCGATACAGTCTCAAGGCTCTACGGGGAGTGGCGCAGTTTGGTAGCGCGCTGCGTTCGGGACGCAGAGGTCGTGGGTTCAAATCCCGCCTCCCCGACCAAAGTGATGTCGCGAGACATCGGAAACACCTTGAACCGTTATGTCAGTGGTGAGCCGGGGTTGCCGGCTGCGCGATCGGTCGTTCCATGTGATGCGTGGAGGCAGTGCGGGGCGGGCTTCACGTACGCAGTTTCACGGCGGCGGTGCGCCGGCGGGTGGAGCGGCGGAGTGGGCGAGCAGCGCGAAGGCATCCGCGAAGTAGTCCTCGTCGAGGAGTGATGGGTCGTAGAGCGCGGTTTCCATGAGCCCTCGCGCCAGTGCGTTGAGCACGTGGACGAACTGTTGACCGGTTACCGGCAGCCGGAAGTGGTTCTCGTTCGCGAGCGCCTCGAGCCAGGCCCCGCCGGCCTCGGTTGCCGTGGCGAGCTCTTTGCGGCGCCGGGTGCGCGCCGCGGTGTGCTGTAGTCGGTGGAGCTGCAAGGCGCGATCGAGAAGCACTTGGCGGCGGTTGGCGCCGCGCAGGGCTCGCGCGGTGGCTCGGCCGAGTTCGCGGAGTTGCTCTTCGAACGAAAGCGACGGGTCTGCGAAGGCTGAGTAATCGATCTCGGTTCGGAACTCGTCGGCAACCGCCCACACGAGGTCGTCCTTGCCGCGGAAGTTGGAGTAGATCGCGCCCTTGGTGAGCCCGGCCGCGGCGGCGATGGCGTCGAGCGAGGTGGCGTCGATCCCACGCTTGGCGAACTCGTTGGCGGCCGCGTCGAGAATCCGTTGACGGGTTCGGGCGCGGGGCTCGCGGACAACCATCGCACCCACAGTAGCAACCCCATTGACAATCTGGATACTACTTAGTATTGAATACTGTATGGTATCGAATGTTCGACGAAGCAGCCTGGCGACGCACGCTGCCTCACTCCATGACCACCCCTGCTTTGCGACCAGTTCGCGCCGATCGCTGGCCCAGCTCGAGCGCCACGGCTGCTGCATCGCCCTCGCGCCCGGTGCCGTACTCCAGCCCCGCCAGCCCACCCGATGGGTGTACTTCGTGCTGTCCGGGACGCTGTCCGTTGACGCCGGGTCGCAGGCCTGGCTCGTCGGCCCCGGCGGCACGGTCGGGCTTCAATCAGCGTTCAGTGATGATGCGCCCATGTTCGCGATCGAGACCGCCACGACCTCCGTCGTGTTCGTCATTGCAGCCCAAGAACTTCGCGCTGTCGCAGTGGCAATCCCATCGCTTCTCGAGCGCATCGCCACGTCACTCGCTCGACACGCAACCTGAGGCACCAGTCCCCTCCTGTTCCAACTTCTCTTCGGAGTTCACCTGACCTCGTCAGGGCCGCGCGGCGCGATCGCGTCGCGGGAATTCGCTGTCCTTGCCGCCGTGCTCCACCTAGAACCAGACGATGTCGGAGCGGGAGATCATCCACCTCGTCCCGCCTCGGGACATGGCCGACGGCGAACCGCCGCGGGTTCGGATCCGGCTTGGTGACACGGTCAGGCGCACCAGCTACGCGTGGTCCCCGGCCGTCGTGGATCTGCTGCAGCACGTCGAGCGTGAGGGGTTCGACGGCGCGCCGCACGCGCTCGGCTTCGACGATCAAGGTCGTGAGGTACTCACGTTCGTCGAGGGCGAGGTTGCGCGCGGCCTGGAGTTCATCCCGGACGAAGGCGGCCGGTTCGATCTTCGGCTCCCGGACTTCGTGTGGCGCGACGAGGTGTTGGTCCATCTCGGCGCCCTGCTCCGCGCCTACCACGACGCTGCTGCGACATTCCCGTGGGCTGGTCGCGAGTGGTGTTACGAACCTCGACACCCGGTCGAGACGATCTGCCACAACGAGGTGTTCCCGTCGAACACCGTCTTCCGCGAGGGCCTGCCCGTGGCGTTCATCGATTGGGACACCGCCGCGCCCGGGCCGCGCGCCTGGGATCTCGGATGGGTGGCGTGGCGCTGGGTGCCGTTCTTTCGGGATGAGAAGTGCCGAGCCACGAGGCTCCCGATCGGCGTCCCGGACAAGGCGCGGCGTTTCCGGCTGCTCCTCGACGCGTACGGCATCGAGCCCGACCTCAGCATCGTCCACACGGGGATCGAACGGGCTCGCCACTTCCTCGAACAGCAGTTGCTCTTCGCGGCCCGAGGTTCCGAGTGGGAGCTCGACCTCGCGCGCCGCGGCTTCTTCGACGAGGCCGAGCTCGAGATCGCCTGGGTCGAGGAACACGCGGCAGCGATCGTCGACTCCTGAGCTGGTGCCGGGCGCAGCATCCCCGAACGCAGCGGACAAATGTGGGCAAGGCTCCGACCGTGTCGGGCGGCTCGCAAACGGTCACGCTCCTCGTCACGAGCACAACGCCGTGATGCGGAGCACGATGGCGCTCGCCGTAGGGGCGCGGTGCGTCGAGCAACGGCAGCGTGGCCGTCGGCGGCCGGCTTGTCGAACGGGAAGAGCGCGAGCACGACGCCGCGCAGCTCGAACGCCACGAAGTCCTCGTCCTCGAACACCGCTGGCCGCCCCAGCGCTCGCCGAGCGTGATCGTGTTCGCGAGCGGTGCGGTTCCGCTCATTCGCCCATCTGATCACTCAGCCCGGTGAGCCGTACCGCGATACCAGCCGCGCTCCGATGTCCGCGAGCCGACGGCGCACGTCGTCGGGTGCCGTCACCTCCACTGCATCGGCGAACGCACACAGCTCCCGCGCCGGATCGTCGTGCGTCTCCGGGAAGCCGATGTCCACGTTGACGCGTCCGTCGTCGTTCGGCGCGCCGACCGACAGACGCGTACCGAAGCGCACGCGCAACCATCGAAGCATCTCCGGGTCAGCGACGGCTGCGACATGCCGGAGCCCGCGCCGGTCGTCGAGCGTGGCGACGATCTCCTCCCAGGCGCGTTGCAGATCGAAGTCGTGCGGACGCGCCGCTACGGCATCGAGCAGTTCCACCGATTGCACTCGCCACACGCGAAACGTGCGACGACCGGTGTCGGTGTCCGCGACGAGGTACCACGTCGTCCCCTTCGAAACGAGACCCAGTGGATGCACCACGCGCTCGCTCACCGACCCCTTCGCATCCGTGTAGCCGAGACGAACTTGCACGCCTTGGATGACCGCGTGCTGCAACGCCTCCAGATGAGGTGGAGTCGACGGTGCACGGCCACCCCATCCCGCGGGATCCAGCACGATCGCCGACGCCGCCTTCTCGGCTTCGGCCCGAAACGTCTCGGGCAGTGCCTGCACGAGCTTGCGCAACGCTGCCTTGGCCTCCGGCGTGACCGCGGACGATGGTCCGGCGACGAGGAACAACGTGCGCGCTTCGGCCGCAGTGAGGCCGCTGAGGTCGGTGCGAGCGCCGCCGACGAGTGCCCACCCGCCGTTGCGCCCGGGCTGGGAGTACACCGGGATGCCGGCGATCGACAGCGCCTCGAGGTCTCGGCGAGCCGTCTTGACCGACACCTCGAGCTCGGCCGCCACCTCGGACGCGGTCACCCGCCCCCGAGATTGGAGGAACAGCAGGGTGGCCACGAGGCGATCGGCGCGCACCCGAGCAGCTTCTCACCGAACCTGGTCACCAGGTGTCCAGTTTCATTCGTGACGATCGACCGATGACATTCGGAACGGACGTTCGTCAGACTCCGCACATGAGACTCGCTGCCCTCAGCCGCTGGTGCTACCGGCGCCGCCGCACCGTCGTCATCGCGTGGGTCGTCGCATTCGTGCTGCTGAACGTCGTCGGAGGCGCGATCGGCAGCCGCTACACCGACAACTTCAGCGGCGGGACGTCCGACTCGATGGACGCGTTCAACCTCCTCAAGTCGCGCTTCCCGGCACGGGCCGGCGACACCGCGGACATCGTGTTCACCTCGCCTCGCGGCGTGAACGATCCGACCGTGCGGGCGACCATGGAGTCGCTGTTCAGCGACGTCGCGCCCGGCAAGCTCGCGCACGCGGTCGCTCTCGACTCGCCGTACACGACGCCTGGACACATCAGCGCCGACGGAAGTGTGGCGTACGCGACCGTCACGTTCGACGAACAAGCGGGAGACCTCCCCGCCAGCACCGCGCAGCCACTGATCGACGGCGCCACGGCGCGCCACTCAGAAGACTTGACGATCGAGTTGAGCGGTCCGGTCGTGTCGCGAGCCATCGAGCCACCGATGGGCGCGACGGAAGGCTTCGGCCTGCTCGCCGCCATCATCATCTTGTTCATCGCGTTCGGCTCGTTCCTCGCGATGAGCCTGCCGATCATCGCCGCCATCTTCGGCGTCGGCATCGGCCTCGTGTTCGTCACGCTGTTGAGTCACGTGATGACCGTTCCGTCGTTCGCGCCGTACGTCGCGTTGATGATCGGTCTCGGTGTCGGGATCGACTACGCGCTGTTCATCGTCGTGCGATACCGCACCGGGCTGCACGATGAACTCGACCCCGAGTCGGCGAACGTGCTCGCACTCACGACGGCGGGGCGCGCAGTGCTGTTCGCGGGCTGCACCGTGATCATCTCGCTGCTCGGCATGTTCATGATGGGGATCGAGTTCATCTACGGGCTGTCGATCGGCGCGATTCTCGCTGTCCTCATGACGATGCTCGCGTCGGTCACGTTGGTGCCGGCGATCATGGGCTTCGCTGGTGGCAAGCTCGCGGCGAAGGCACATCAGCGGACGCACCACCGCGAGGCGATGGCCTACAGGTGGAGTCGACAGATCCAGAAGCGACCCTGGGTCATGG
>DASUCS010000222.1:0-7232 GCA_036275935.1 Acidimicrobiales bacterium | reverse complement strand
GAGCGCCGCGCCGCCGACGACACCCGAGCGGATCGCGTCGGCGAGCGCATCCTCGTCGACGATCCCGCCGCGGCCGACGTTGATGATGCGCAATCCGGGCTTCGACTTCGCGAGCAGCTCCTTGCCGAGCAGCCCGACCGTCTCCTTCGTCTTGGTGGCGTGGATCGTGACGAAGTCCGACCGCGCCATCAGCTCGTCGAGGTCGACCAGGTCGACTCCCAGCTGACGGGCGCGGTCAGGCGCGATGAAGGGGTCGAACGCGATGAGCCGCATGCCGAAGGCGTTCGCCCGCTGCGCCACGAGCTTTCCGATGCGACCGAGGCCGATGATGCCGAGCGTCTTGTCTGCGAGCTCGACGCCCTCCCACCGGCTGCGCTCCCATCGGCCCTGGGTGAGGGCCGCGTGCGCCTGCGGAACGTTGCGGGCCTGCGCGAGCAGCAGCGCCATCGTGTGCTCGGCCGCCGACAGGATGTTCGACTGCGGCGCGTTCACGACCATCACGCCCTTGGCGGTGGCGTGCTCGACGTCGACGTTGTCGAGGCCGATGCCGGCGCGACCGACGACGACGAGATCCGAGCCGGCGTCGATCACCGGCGCGGTGACCTTCGTCGCAGAACGGATGATCAACGCGTGCGCACCGCGCACCGCGTCGAGCAACTCCTCGGGCGAGAGTCCAAGCCGTATGTCGACCTCGTGGCCGGCTTGTCGAAGGCGGTCGAGCCCGCCGGGTGCGATCTCTTCGGTGACGAGAACTCTGCCCATTCGCAGCGATCTTGTCAGGTGCGGGGACGGAGGCCGTCAAGCAAACGAGAGATGACCTCGACCACCTCGGCCCGAGCGGTCTCCTTGTCGTCCGCCTCCGCGATCAGCGCGCAGCCTTCGGTCAGCGCGCCGGCGACGACGTGCGCCAGCGTGATGATGGGCTGGCGATCGAGGAGGCCAGACCGCATGGCGGCCCGGAACGCGCCCCGGAGCAGAGCGACTTCGTAGCGGGCGTCGAGCTCGCGCCGCACCGATGCGTCGAACACCGAACGGGCGTCGAGAATCGTGATGCGCTGCACCGCGGGGTCCAGGTGCGCGTCGATGACGGCGACGCAGGTGTGGTGCACGGTCTGCAGGGGATCGACGCCCTCGAGCGTCTGGAAGTACGACGACGCCGCCGCCTGGGTGACCTCGCCCTTCACCTCTTCGACGACGGCGCGGAACAGCTGATCCTTGTCCTTGAAGTGGTGGTACAACGCGCCCTTGGTGACGCCGGCGTCCTTCACGACCTCGTCGACCGACGTCGCCGCGAAGCCCTTGTCGCCGAACAGCGACCGGGCCGAATCGAGCAACGCTCGCCGCGTCGCTTCGGCTTTCGCCGCCTTGGATGACGGCTTCGCGGTCCGGACTGGTGCGGTCATCGGCAAGAGCTCCGCAGAGATGGGTTGACAACATACCGGCGGTATGTATGAATCAGACCGCTGGTACGTGACGAGCATACCGTTAGTACGGAACGATACCGCACCCACCACCAACCCAAAGGAGTCCTCCATGCCCAAGTACGTGATCGAGCGTCCGTTGCCCGGCGCCGGCAAGCTCAGCTCCGCCGAGCTCCACGACATCTCGGCCAAGTCCAACCAGGTGCTCAACGGTCTGGGCCCCGAGGTCCGTTGGCTCCAGAGCTACGTGACCGAAGACAAGATCTACTGCGTCTACGTCGCCCCGGACGAGGACCTGATCCTCGAGCACGCTCGTTGCGGCGGATTCCCCGCCGAGGTCGTCACCAAGGTGAGCGCGGTGATCGACCCGTCCACTGGCGAATAACGCCGAACGATCGTGCATCGCCACCCGCTACACACCGAGGCGATGCACGACGGTTGCGAGTTGACGGATCAGCCGGCGACCAGATCGGCGATTCGTCGTAGGCCTTCACCCAGGTCGTCGTCCCCCAGGGCGAACGACAGGCGTGCGTAGCCCGGCGTTCCGAAGGCCTCGCCGGGCACGATCGCCACCTTTGCTTCCTCCAGCAGCAGTTCCGCCAACTCCACCGTCGTCTCGGCCTTGCGACCACCGATGTCCCGGCCGAGCAGCCCCGTGAGGTTGGGATAGGCGTAGAACGCACCTTCGGGTTCGAGGCACGTGACACCCTCGATGCCGTTGAGCATCTTGTGCGCGGTCGCGGCGCGTCGTTCGAACGCCGCTCGCATCTCGACAACGGCGTCGAGAGGACCAGCGACCGCGGCAAGGGCGGCGCGCTGCGCCACGTTGTTCACGTTCGACGTCGAGTGCGACTGCAGGTTGGTCGCGGCGGAGACGAGGTCAGGCGGGCCGATCATCCAGCCCACACGCCAACCGGTCATCGCGTAGGTCTTGGCGACACCGTTGAGCACGACGCAGCGATCGGCGAGCTCGGGCACGAGCACCGGCATCGAATGGAACTTGTGATCGCCGAACGTCAGGTGCTCGTAGATCTCGTCCGTGACGACCCAGATGTCGTTGTCGGCGGCCCACCGCCCGATCGCCTCGACCTCCTCGCGCGGGTACACCGCGCCCGAGGGGTTCGACGGTGACACGAACACGAGCAGCTTCGTGCGGGGCGTACGCGCCTTCTCGAGTTGCTCGACGGTGACCTTGAACCCGGTCTCCTCGGTCGTCGGCAGCACGACGGGCTGCGCGCCGGCGAGACGGACCGGCTCGGGATACGTCGTCCAGTACGGCGCGGGGAGGATCGCTTCGTCGCCCTCGTCGAGGAGCGCGAGCAGCGTGTTGTAGACGGCGTGCTTGCCGCCGTTGGTGACGATGACCTGGCCGGGAGTGATCTCGTAGCCGGAGTCGCGACGCGTCTTCTCGGCGATCGCTTCGCGCAGCTCGGGTAGCCCGGGTGTGGGCGTGTACTTGTGGTTCTTCGGATCGCGGCACGCCTCCACCGCGGCTTCGACGATGTGCGCCGGCGTGGGAAAGTCCGGTTCACCGGCTCCGAACCCGATGACGGGCTCCCCCTTTGCCTTCAGGGCTTTCGCCTTCGCGTCGACCGCAAGCGTCGCGGACTCGGCGATGTCGGCTATGCGCTGGGAGATCCTGGCCACGTCCGCGATAGTTGCAGGTCATGGCCGCCCCCGAAATCACCATTCCGATCGACCTGCTCCCGAGCGACGGACGGTTCGGGTGTGGGCCGTCGAAGGTTCGGCCCGAGGCCGTTGCGGAGCTGGCCAAGGCCGCCCCCGAGTACATGGGGACGAGCCATCGCCAGGCCACCGTGCGCTTCATGGTGGGGGCGCTGCGCAACGGGCTGGCCGAGCTGCTCCGGCTGCCGGACGGCTACGAGATCGTGCTGGGGAACGGCGGCACCACCTCGTTCTGGGATGCGGCCGTGTTCGGGCTGATCGAGCGCCGCAGCCAGCACCTCAGCTTCGGCGAGTTCAGCTCGAAGTTCGCGGCGTCGGTGAAGGCCGCGCCGTTCCTCGACGAGCCGTCGGTGATCTCGTCGGAACCGGGAACACACCCGGATGCCGTGGCCGATGCGGACGTCGACGCGTACGCACTCACACACAACGAGACATCGACCGGCGTGATGATGGGCCTGCAGCGCCCGAGCGGCGCGACGGACGGACAGCTCGTGCTCGTCGACGCGACGTCGGCCGCCGGTGGACTGCGTGTCGATCTGAACGAGGTCGACGTGTACTACTTCGCACCGCAGAAGAACCTCGGGTCGGACGGGGGCCTGTGGCTCGCCGCCGTGTCACCCGCCGCGATCGAACGGATCGAACGAATTGCCGCGTCCGACCGTTGGATCCCGTCGTCACTCGATCTCAAGATCGCGCTCGACAACAGCCGGCTCGATCAGACGTACAACACGCCTGCGCTCGCCACGATCTTTCTCGCCGCGCAGCAGGTGGACTGGATCAACGGCAACGGTGGCCTCGAGTGGTCGGCGTCTCGATGCGATCGGTCGGCCGAGATCATGTACGGCTGGGCGCATGCCGCGTCGTTTGCGACGCCGTTCGTCCACGACCCCGACGACCGCAGCCATGTCGTCGCCACGATCGACTTCGACGCGTCGATCGACGCCACGGCGATCAGCGCGGCGCTGCGCCGCAATGGCATCGTCGACACCGACTCGTACCGCAAGCTCGGGCGGAACCAGCTGCGCATCGCGCTGTTCCCCGCCATCGAGCCCGACGACATCGCCGCGCTCACGACGTGCATCGACTACGTCGTCGAACGGCTCAGCTGAACCGCGCGGGCCACCCATACTGCGGGATCGTTGCGGTGATAGCAGTGCTCGCTCGGCTCGATGTTGTCGAGGAACATCTGGTACACGAGCGCCTGGCGTAGCGCGGCGACGGGCGCGATCACCTCGGACGCACGCGTGACATCGGCATGCGGTCGGTGGCGTTTCCACGCGGTTTCCCAAGGCGCGTTGACGTCGCCGAAGGCCGGCTGGTCGAACAACGGATGGCCGAAACCCGAGTCACCCCAGTCGAGCAACGTCTTGCCGCGCCAGTTGCCGGCGTGGAAGTCCCCGTGGACGATCGTGTCCGGCAACCCGCAGTCGGCGAGCACTTCGAATCGGCGCGGCAGCTCGGCGAGCAGCTCGTCCGGTACGTCGAGCCGCTCGATCGCAGTCAGGAACGCGCCCTCGCGCCAGTCCGGTAGGGCGTCCATCGGCGTCGACCACGACGCTTGCACCTCGACCCACCGCTCGACCATCCACGCCTCAGGCGCGTCGTATCTGTCCTCACCCTCGACGTCGCCGAGCAGCACCACGCCGTCGTCGTAGGCGATCAGCGGCGGACCGATCCCCTGCATCTGCTCGATCATGCGCCCCTCGTGGGCGAAGAACGGGGGAACGGCCTTCAGCCACACGGACCCGTCGGCGGTTGGCAACCGCAGGATGCACGACAGGTTCCACGTTCGTATCTGCGCGGGAGGACCGGTGCGCGTGACGTGTCGGTCAGCCCACGCGACGAGCGACGCGACGCCGCCCGGGCGCGCGTACGGCAGTCGCAACGGATGGTCGGCCAACTCGAGGTCGGCCGGTTCCAGGCCTGCCGGCGGAACGTCCACCTCCGCGAGATACGTCACCGCGCCTCCGTGCGGCGGCCACCGCCCATCGGTCTCGAGCAACCGCACGATCGTGACGTCGACGCGGAAACGGTCGCGAGCGCCGCCGATGAGCGGCACGACGTCTTGCCACCACGGCGTCGCGACCTCGAAGCGCGGCAACGCACCGTGCACGTCACCGTCCGGCGAACACAGCACGAGTCGGACGTCTCTGGTCAGGCTGACAGAATGCCTGGCCATGTCGCCCACCGCAGCAGAAGTGAAGGCACAGCTCACGGGACCCGGCGGGATGTTCGAAGTCGCCACCGAAGAGGTTCGCGGCCGTCCGATGCAGGTCTACAAGGAGCGCATGAGGGCGCTGCGCCAGATCTGCGAGGTCGCCATCGGGCGCGGCGACCAGACGTTCATCGTGTACGGCGATCGCGAGGTCAGCTTCCGCGACTTCCTCACGACCTCGAACTCGGTGAGCTCAGGTCTGCAGGAGCTCGGTGTCGGTTCGGGCGATCGCGTCGCGGTGTTGAGTCAGAACAACCCCGAGTGGTGCATGACCTTCTGGGGCACCGTCAACATCGACGCGATCCTCGTGGGTCTCAACGGATGGTGGACCACCGACGAGATCGTCTACGGGCTGCAGGACTCGGGAGCCCGTGTGCTCGTCGCCGACGCGAAGCGGTTCGAACGCGTGGCCGACCAGCTCGACCAGTGCCCTGACCTCGAGCACGTGTTCCTCATCGACGCGGACCCGAGTGACTTCGGCGACGACAAGCGCCTGCATCGCTACGACGAGCTGACCACGAATCCGACCGACGTGTTCCCCGATGTGCCGATCGACGAGGACGACTACGCGGTCATCTTCTACACGAGCGGCACGACCGGCCGTCCGAAGGGTGCGATCAGCACGCACCGCAGCATGATCGCCAACCTGCAGAACACGATGTACAACAGCGTCGCCGGCGCGATGACCGGCGGCGGCGCGATCCCGCAGGGCGACGGCCCGACGGTCGCGCTGTTCACCTCACCGCTGTTCCACGTGTCCGGGTGCCACTCGACGTTGGTCGTCGGGCTGCTCGCCGGCCTCAAGCTCGTGATGGTCGAGGGCCGCTTCGACCCGCCGAAGGCACTCGAGCTGATCCAGGACCACAAGGTCAGCGTGTGGGCGACGGTGCCGACGATGGTGTGGCGCGTGTGCGAATGGCCGTCGCGTCATGACTACGACACCTCGTCGGTCACGAGTGTCGCGTTCGGCGGCTCGCCGTCCGCCGACGAGCTGCAGCGCAAAGTTCGTGACACGTTCCCGAACGTGAAGACCACGACGAACGCGTACGGACTGACCGAGTCGTCGTCGGTCGCGACCGCGATCGGCGGACAGGACGCGATCGACAGGCCGACGTCCGTCGGTCAGCCCGTGCCGACCCTCGAGCTGAAGATCCGCGACGACAAGGGCAACGAGGTGCCCACCGGGCAGACGGGCGAGGTGACGATGTACGGCCCGCTCATCATGGCCGGCTACTGGAACAAGCCGGAGGCGACGGCCGAGACCGTGCGCGACGGTTGGCTCTACACGGGCGACATCGGTTACGTCGACGCCGACGGCTTCCTCTACATCACCGACCGCAAGAAGGACATGATCATCCGCGGCGGCGAGAACATCTACTGCGTCGAGATCGAGAACCGGCTCGTCGAGAACCCCAAGATCGCCGATGCCGCAGTGATCGGCGTCCCCCATCCGGAGCTCGGCGAAGAGGTGAAGGCCGTCGTGCAGGTCGAGCCCGGCGAGACGATCACCGAGGACGAGGTGCGGCAGTGGGTCGCCGACGCGCTCGCAAACTTCAAGGTGCCGGCCTACGTCGAGATCACGACCGACAAGCTGCCCCGCAATGCGTCCGGCAAGCTGCTCAAGAACGTCCTGCGCGGCGAAGGCGACGTCAGCTTCGCCGAGACCATGTGACCAACATCGGCGTTTGTGCGGTTGTTACGCGCCGTCTTGGCGCGTAACAACCGGCAGAACGGCGGCGGGTCAGACGTCGGCGCCGCCGCTGGTCTCGGTGACGGACTGCTTGCCGGCGGAGATCCACGGCATCATCGCCCGCAGCTCCTTGCCGACCTTCTCGACGGGATGCTCCGCACCCTTCTCGAGCAGCGCGTGGAAGTTCTTGCGGCCACCGCGCGACTCGCTGATCCACTCC
>DASUCS010000221.1:0-2314 GCA_036275935.1 Acidimicrobiales bacterium | reverse complement strand
CTTCGACGACGACGGGACCGGCGAGGAGGAGGGCGCGGTGAGCTAAAGGAATGGAGCTTGCTCGGCTTCGACACCGCCGCGAGCTCCGGTGAAACGGTCGGTACTGGTCGGTCGTCGTCGGTCACCACCGGATGGCGGCGTCCCCCACGCTCGGCGTTTGCGCAGGTCAGCGGCTCGTTCGCCCAGTGGGCGCATCAAGCGATAGACGCAAAGCCGACGTGATTAGGTCGTCGGTTCGATTCCGACAGGCGGCTTCGGGGAACAGCCCCTGACCTGCGGAAACGCAGGGCAGGGGCGGTTCGGTTCTGGTGGTCGCGCGATGCGCTGGCCTCACGGCTCTGCCCGACACCGACGTCGCTCTCCTCTGCGACGGACCCCTCGTCGGCTGAGCGCTCGCGGCCGGCATCCTGTCCGTGTGCCGATAGGCCTCGCACCGCTCGGCAACGCAGCGTGGCGTTGCGTCGCGACCTGGCGACGGCTCGGCGGGGCGCGATCGTCTCGTGCGTTGGCGGACTACGGGAGCTTGGACGCGAGGACGTCGGCCGCCAGGATCTCGGGTGCTGCGCCGAGGAGGTGCTGGTTGGCCATCAGGGCTGCGACGATGGCGCCGTTGGCGTGGGCGTCGCGAGCGGCCTCGTCGGGGAATGCATCGAAGATCCAGAAGGTGTCGGCGTGGGTCCTGACCGCGAACCAGACAATCGTTCCTACTTCTTCGTTGGCGAGCGCGACAGCGCCGGCGAGCAGATCGGCGAGCGCGTCGTGCTGTCCATCGGCCGCGACGATCTTGGCGACGAAGGCATACGGAAGTGATGCGGGTGTGGACATGACGGGTTCTCCTAGGTGTCGAGGTTTTTGGTGAAGCGAGTTCAGCGTATGACGAGCAAGGGCATGTGAGAAGTGGCGTATACGGCAGTATTGCTATTGTTCGCGCCATGCGTATCGGACTGATCGCGATCGACGGCTGCTTCGGTTCGGCTGTCGCGTCGGTCATCGACATCGTGCGGGTGGCCGACGGAGCCCGCGGCGATGTCGACCCGCGGATCGACCCGATCGAACTCGCCATCCTCGGACCGAAACGGAGAGTGACCACGACGGCATCGATGACCCTGTCGGTGGACCACCCGCTGTCGGAGTCCGCAGAGTTCGACGTGGTCGTCGTCCCTGCGCTTGGAACCCTCACGTCCGCCGCTACCAACGACGCCCTCCAGAGCCGAGATGCTCGTTCGGTCATCGCCTCGCTCGGGCGCCTCGACGACGCGACCACCCGGATCGCCGCGGCGTGCACCGGCGTGTTCGCTGTCGCCGAGACCGGACGGATGCATCATCGGCGGGCGACGACCAGCTGGTTCCTGGGGCCGGAGTTCCTGAAGCGCTATCCGACCGTCGCCCTCGATCTCGACACCATGGTCGTGGTCGACGGGAACCTCGTCACCGCCGGCGCCGCGTTCGCCCACATCGACCTCGCGCTCTCACTCGTGCGATCGATCAGCCCCGACCTGGCCCAACATGTCGCCAAGCTCCTCATCATCGACGAGCGTCCGTCGCAGGCGGCCTTCGTCGCCTACGAACATCTCCGGCACGAGGACCCGATCGTCGTCGAGTTCGAACGCGTCGTGCGCGCCCGCCTGGACGAACCGTTCAACGTCGCCTTCGTCGCGCAGTCGCTCGGCACCAGCCGGCGCACCCTCGAACGACGAGTCCGTGCGGCGCTCAACCTCACTCCGCTCGGCTTCGTCCAACGGCTTCGCATCGAACGAGCTCGGCACCTCTCAGCAACCACGGACCTCACCTCCGCCGAGATCGCGCTACGGGTCGGCTACGCGAACGCCGAGACTCTGCGCTCCCTCCTGCGTAGGGAGCGACGCCGTTCCTGACCTATCGCCATGCCTGTAGCCGGTGTCCTAGTGCTCGACTGGAACCACCTCTCAGCACGTCGCGTCGACGCTCCTGCGTCGCCCCTGGACGACCCACTCGACACGCCCGCAGCACAGGCCATGTGACGTGTCCCGGCTTCCCGGACGGTCGGGGTTGGGTGGCTGTGATGTCGCTGCGTTCTCGTCGAGGGGGTCAGCAGACCCGATCAGGGTCGATTGGGATGAGACGCGAAGGCGGTCAGGTCAGGGCGGCCGAAGCCGGCCGGCGGGGTAGCGTCGGTCACGTCGAGGTCTTTCGGATGGATGGCGTAGGAACCTCCATCGTCGGGAGAACTCGACGTCTACCTGCGGACCGACGCGCCCGTCCGACCTACACCCTCATCTGGGAAGAGCCAGCAAAGTCTCAGAGTGCTACGCCGAAAGGCGGTTCGAGCAAGATC
>DASUCS010000220.1:0-4663 GCA_036275935.1 Acidimicrobiales bacterium | reverse complement strand
TGTCGCGTCCGACCGAGCGACGCGCGCGAGCAAGTCGGCCAGTGCGAGCCCGTCGACCTTGCAGGGTGTGCACTGGCCGCACGACTCGATCGCCAGGAACCGCGAGACACCGGCGATCGCCGCGACCGCGTCGACCGAGTCATCGATCACGTAGTAGCTGCCGGACCCGAGACCGCTGCCGATCGCCGCCATGTCCTCATACGTCAACGGCGTGTCGAGCGCAGCAGCCGGAACCATGGCGGCCGACACTCCAGGGAGGACCGCCACGATCTCGCGACCGGGCTTCGGTCCGCCTCCGATCTCCTCGATGGCCTGCCGCAGCGTGGTTCCGAGCATCACCTCGCCGACATCCGGACGCTCCACCTCTCCAGTGATCGTGCACACGATCGTGCCGGGCGACTGATGGGTTCCCTCGCTGCGGAACCACTCGGCGCCGCGCTCGATGATGCGCGGTACGTTCGCCAACGTCTCGACGTTGTCGATCAAGGCGGGTGGTGCCGACGTCTCGTGGTCAGGTCCGGCCATCTCGACGTGGGCGGACAACCCGCTTCCTGAGCTCACGTCGACGGACGTCTCCACGACTTCGGTGACGCCGCGACGAAATGGCGGAGAGATTCGGGGAAAGGGCAGCCGACCGTCGAGCGTCTCGAGCAGCGCGGTCTCCTCGCCGTACAGATAGGCGTCCGGGCCTTCGAACACGATGACGTCGACCGCGCCGGCCCACCCGGCGTCCTTCACCTCATCCACCGCAGCACGCATGCGCGCCACTTCCGTCTCGAACGACCGCTTGAGCGCGACGACGACTTGTGCCGCCTCGCACACATGAGCGGCGATCAACGCGCCCTCGAGCACGTGATACGGATTGCGTCTCAGGATCGTGCGGTCCTTGAACGTGCCCGGTTCGCCTTCGGCGGCGTTCACGACGACCGTCGCCGGCAGCGACGTCGACAGGTTCTCGCGCACGGTGCGCCACTTGCGTCCCGTCGGGAACCCGGCGCCGCCGCGTCCACGTAGGCCCGACGACTCGACGATGTCGATGACGTCCCACGGATCGAGGGCTCGCGCTCGCTCCAGCCCCTGACCTCCGGCGAGGTGACGGATGTACTCGTCGATCGAACCGATCGGCTTCGGATGAAGGACTCGGTGGGTGATGGTCACGGCCGCGCAGTCTTCTGCGCGCGACTGGGCTTGCGGCCGCGCCCCCGATGCGCGTTCACCCGCGCCGGAGCAGCAGCGCGAGCGTCGGACACGCCTCTATCGCCCGCTTCGCGTGCTCGCGCAGCTGCGGGGGGACGGGACGCGGATCGATGATCGGGTAGCCCCAGTCATCCAGCGTGATCCATTCGGGGAACAGCTCCGCGCACAGACCGTGACCGACGCACGTGATCGGGTTCACTGCGAGGTGCTCGTCCACCACACGAAGGCGAAGCCGGTCGGTCATCGCCAGCCGCCAGTCGGGGGGACGGGGAACACCGGCTGCGGCGACGGGCACGGACCATGACGCCGGTGCCGTTCGATGTCGCTGGCGAAGACGTTCAGTCCGCTGCGCACGAATCGCGCGACGCCATCGGGGTGTCGACACGCGCCGCGGCCCTGCACCATGTCCAACCAGCGCGCGAGTCGCGCTTGCGCATGCCCGGCGCGATCCCCTGCGTAGAGCGCGTCCACGGCGTCGGCGATCGCCGGCAAGCCGTTGACACACGGACCGCACTGTCCGGCGTTCTGCTGTGCGAGCCAGCGCGTGACGCGGGCCAGTTCGACGAGGCCACACGCGCCCGATGCCACCGTGGCGACGACGCCACAACCGGGGGATGCCCCCACCGAGCTCAACGAGGATCGGTCGTACGTGACGCGGGCGGCCGCGGCGGGTGACAGCCATGTGCCGAAGTAGCCACCGACGAGCACCGCGGAGACTTCGCTCGGCGATGTTCCGCCCAGCCGCAGTACGTCGGTCAGCGGATACCCGAACGGCACCTCGCACACGCCCGGGCGCGGTACCGACCCGGACAGCGTGAGCAGTGTCGTACCGGGATCGTCGTCGGTGCCGAGTCCGCGAAACCAGGTGGCGCCGTAACGGGCGATCAGCGCGAGTTGCGCAAGCGTCTCCGCGTTCTGCACGAGCGTCGGCCGGCCACCTACGCCTCGTTCGAACGGCCGGGGCGGCGTGAACGTCGGCTTCGCGTCACCGCCATTGAGCCAATTCACGAGGGCGGACTCTTCGCCACCGACGTAGCGATCCGGCGCGTCGTGCAGACCGATCGCCACCTTGGTCTGCGCACGTTCCGCGATGGCCCGCGAGAGCGAATGGTTGGGACCGCCCGCTCGACGTTCGATGCACACGTGCACCTCGGTTGCGCCGACTGCCTCGGCGGCAAGGAGCGCGCCGTCGAGCACGAGGTGGGGAGCGTGCGACAGCAGGACCTTGTCCTTGTTGCTGGCTGGCTCGCCCTCGGTGGCGTTCACGACAACGACTGGGCGACGTCCTCGCGCGACCGCGGCGAGTTTGACGGCAGTCGGGAACGCGGCACCTCCGCGGCCACGAAGTCCGCTGCGCTCGACCTCCGCGATGAGCGTTCGCGATGCCTGCGGCGCGGCGCCGTAGTACGCCTCGTGTTCGCGTAGGGTCGGCAAGGGCTCAGCGGGAAGGAGCCGCGGCAACGCTCCGGCCGCTGGTGGCCGCGTGGCGGCACGCCGGCCCGCGTCGGTCACGTCGATCACTGCGGTTCTCCGTGCACGGTGCCACTGACCTGAGCGTCGTCGATCGACAGTCGCATCTCGAGGGAGAGCTTCGAGCCGGCCGCCGACTGCACGTCTGCGGCGACCGAGCTGCCGCGCAGCTCTGTGACCGACCCGCTGTAGCTGTCGGTGTGGTCTGCACCCGTGAGCGTGACCGTGCTCGAGGTGAGCGACACGCCACCGTCGTCGAGTGCCGTTCCGCGCAAGACGATGAGCAACGAGCCGTCTGCGCCATCGGTGAGGCTCGTCTTGATCGTGATCGTTTCGTTGCCGTGCGAGTCCGGTCCCGAGACGGTCAGTGTCCCGGCGAGGGACGCGTCGAACGGTGCGGACAGGCTGGATGACGAGGACGGTGGAGCGGTGACCGGCCCGGACGACGGTGCTGGCTGGCTGCCCGTTGCCGCGCTCGTTCCGTCGGTGCTTGCCGCGGCGGCGCTGGTTCCGAGCAACGACGTCGGTGTGCCGGCGCGCCGTGCCCAGCCGGGTTGGAGCGGCCCGGCGAGGGCAAAGAGCACCAGACCTATCGGAGCGATCACGCTGGCTGCGCCGGCGAGGATGCGTTGTCGTTCGTGCCGTGGCCAGCCGGCGGCGACGCGCCACCAGACCGCGAACACCACGGCCGACAGGCACACGAGGTCGAGGTCGAAGAACGCACTGTTGTTGGTGTCGGTTCCGGTGCCGAGGGCGTGCAGGAAGGCGATCGGCCAGCAGGCATAGGCAGACCAGTGCACGATGCGCCACGCCCGATGACCGATGCGTCGACGGAACAGGCTGGTCAAGGCGATGGCGATCAACAGGTCGAACGCGACGGTGCCGAGCCCGAGCCAGATCGGTCGGTACGCCGAGTGGAACGGCACGATCACGTCGAGCCACCCGATCGGTGCGAACCCGTCGACGATGGCGGTCGCGATGTGAACGGCGATGAACGTTGTTGCCGTCAGTGAGACGTTCTTGTGGATGCCGGCCGTCACGAAACGTGGCCAGCGTTCACTCGCCCATCGCACGGCTTCGGTGACGCCGAGCACGACCGAGGCCGTGAGCAGTACGAGCGCCACCACGCCGGTCGCGCGCGTCAGGTACCAGAGCGATTGCGCGTCCAGCAGCGCCAACACGCTCGCGTTCATCAACCGCTCTCGTTCACGACCCGCGAGTCGTCGTCACCGGGGGCTGGCGGTGACGACGCGTCGGCGCTGGTGTGGGCGAGGTCCCGGCGCCGCGCGGGGCCACAGTGCGGCCAGAAGTCGATGGCGTGGACGGCGACGGAACTGCTCCCGCCGCGGGGACACCGACGTCAGCACTGGTGTCAGCACTGGTGTTTGCGACGCTGGCCGTCGAACGACCCGGCTGAGCACCAGCAACGACGCCGGATAGTCCTGCAGTCGCAACCACCGCACCGGCGATCGACCATCTGGTCACTCGAGAGACCCGCTGGAGACCTTCGTTGCGGCGGGACACTGGAGACGGCTTCACGACTTCACCATGCCTGGTGGGAGCGAAAGACCGTTGAAGAGAAAGGTAAGAACTTTGCCAAGTCGCAGGATGCACAGGCGGCTCCCAGGAATCTCCCAGGAAACCGCAACAAAGTGAGTCACGTGCACGAGGCGCGATTCCGCGCGATGGGGAGCGACGTCCATGTGGTGGTGGTCGGGGGACCTGACGGTCTGCTCGATGTCGCTCACCGTCGCATCGACGAGCTCGAGCAGCGCTGGAGCCGGTTCATCCCTGACAGCGAGATCAGCCGGCTGAACGCGTGCGCCGGTGAACCGATGGCAGTGTCCAACGACACGATCGAGCTCGTGACACGGGCAATCGAGGCGTGGCGCATTACCGGAGCGACGTTCGACCCCACTGTGCTCGGCGCGGTGCTGCGGGCGGGCTACACGACGTCGTTCGAGATGCTTCCCGCGCACCCGAGCGCAGGCGTCAG
>DASUCS010000219.1:0-5005 GCA_036275935.1 Acidimicrobiales bacterium | reverse complement strand
CATCTTGGTGGTGTGCACGCCGATCTGGCTGGGCGAGAAGTCGTCGGTGTGCACGCAGGTGATCGAACGGCTCTACGGCAACTCGCACCTGCTCAACGACGCCGGCCAGTACGCCTACTACGGCCGCGTCGGCGGCTGCCTGGTCACGGGCAACGAGGACGGCGTGAAGCACTGCGCCATGAACATCCTCTACTCGCTGCAGCACCTCGGCTATGTCATCCCACCCCAAGCGGACGCCGGCTGGATCGGCGAAGCGGGTCCCGGACCGTCCTACCTCGACCCCGGCTCCGGTGGTCCCGAGAACGACTTCACCAACCGCAACACGACGTTCATGACCTGGAACCTGTTGCACCTGGCCCGGATCCTCAAGGACGCAGGCGGGATCCCCGCGCACGGCAACCAGCGCTCGGAATGGGACGCCGGCTGTCGATTCGACTTCCCCAACCCCGAACACCGCTGAGAAGGAGGAGCATCAATGTCGTTCATGCAGATCATCGAGATGCGAACGTCGAAGGTCGACGAGATCATGACGCTCGACAAGGAATGGCGAGCCGCCACCGAAGGCAAGCGGACGCTGCGGCGCTCGATCGTCGGGCGCGATCGCAACGACCCGAACCGGTACCTGATCCTCGCGTTCTTCGACGACTACGACTCGGCGATGGTCAACTCCAACCTTCCCGAGACGAGCGAGTTCGCCCGCAAGCAGATGGCGCTCACCGACGCCGAACCGACCTTCATCGACATCGACATCATCGAAGACGAGAGCTGAGGAGGCCTCCGATGGCAGTGTTCAACAAGAGCTTCGACAACGCAGACGAGGTGCGGGCACCCGACAAGACCCGCTCCGAGATCGTCGACCTGGGTGGTGTCAAGGCGGCGCGGCTCACGCTGCAACCAGGATGGAAGTGGTCCGAGTGCATCAAGCCTGTCGCCGGCACCGACAGCTGCCAGCTCCACCACGTCGGCACGCTCGTGAGCGGCCGCATGCGCGTCGTGCACGACGACGGCGGTGAGTCCGACATCGGCGCCGGCGAGGCCTACGTGATCGAACCCGGCCACGACGCCTGGGTCGTCGGCGACGAGCCCGTCATCGGCTACGAGTTCGACAGCTCGAGCGCCGCGACGTTCGCTAAGTCGTAGGACACAGCAGCGAACGCGACGTGGTCGTCGACGTCACCACCGCGGCCACCATCGACCGACCACTCGATGTCGCGGCCGCCCGCTCCGCCGGTCCGGCCAGTTGCCCGCACGCGGGGACGACGTGACCGTCCAGTTCGGAGAAGTCAATGTCGACGGGATGCGCATCTCCTACGACCGAGCCGGACAAGGAGCACCGATCGTGTTCCTTCACGGTTACGTGGGCGATCGTCGCACCTGGGGGCCGCAACTCGAAGACCTGGCCGACGAGTACACGGTGGTGGCGTGGGACGGGCCGGGTTCCGGCCGATCGACGGACCCGCCCGAGTCGTTCACGCTGGCCGACTTCGCCGACGCCCTCGCCGCGTTCATCGACGTGGTCGGCCTCGAGCGACCCCACGTGGTCGGCCTCTCCTTCGGAGGCGGCCTCGCCCTCGAGCTCTACCGCCGCCACCCGCAGCTGCCCCGAACCCTCGTGCTGGCCGGCGCCTACGCCGGCTGGCGGGGCTCGCTGCCCGACGACGTCGTCGCCTTCCGGTTGGAACAGGCGCTCGAGCTGTCCAAGCTGCCGCCCGACGAGCTGGTCGACGCCATCGTCCCCACCCTGTTCGCGTCGACGACACCGGCCGAGCTGGTCGACGAGTTCGCCGCGACCCTGCGGGAGTTCCATCCTGTCGGCTTCCGGGCCATGGCCCGCTCCTTCGCCGAGGCCGATCTTCGTGACGTTCTGCCCCGGATCGCGGTGCCGACCCTGCTGATCTCCGGCGACGAAGACGTGCGCGCGCCGCTCGACGTGGCCCACGAACTTCACGCCGCCATTCCCGACTCGACCCTCGTCGTGTTGCCCGGAGCCGGCCACGCCAGCAACCTCGACGACCCGGGCGGATTCAATCGGGCGCTGCGCGCCTTTCTCCGCGGCCACTGAACCGGTCGCAGACCAGACCGTCGACCGCAGGCCGAACGAATCCAGAGCCGGTCCGCGACACTGAGGTCCATGGGCGCTCGACTCCGGCTTATCGAATTGACGGCGGCCATGTCGCTGGCGACCGACGCGGGCACGGGCCAGCCCTTCGAGCACGCCTTGCGCACCTGTCTGCTCGCGGTCCGCGCCGGCGACGCCCTCGCGTTGACGCCGGCGCAGCGCTCCGCGGTGATGTACACGACGCTGCTCCGGTTCCTCGGCTGCACATCGGACGCCTCGCAGACCGCCGTGCTGGCGGGCGGCGACGAGATCGCGTTCAACGCGGCCATGGCACCGGTGGTCATGGCCGATGACCGAGCGGCGTTGCCGCACCTCCTCCGTCACCTGGGCGAGGACCTCCCACTGCACCGCCGTGTGGGCCGGATCGCGGCGGCACTGTCCGATCCCGGAGGCAAGGCGCGATCGCTGGCCTCACACTGCGAGGTCGGCGCCCGCCTCGCAACCCGCATGCGCCTGCCCGTCGAGGTGGTACACGGCGTCGGTCACGCGTACGAGCGATGGGACGGCAAGGGCCTGCCTGCCGGCTTGGCCGGCGACGACATCCCGCTGGCGACGCGCATCGCTGTCGTCGCCCGCGACGTGGACCTCACCCACGCGAGCTCCGGCTCCGACGAGCTGCATCGCGTCCTCGAACAGCGCCGGGGGCACGCGTACGACCCCGCCGTCGTCGACGCGTTCCTGGCCGGCAGCGAGACCTGGCTCGACGAGATCGACGGACTCGATCCCTGGGATGCAGTGCTCGACGCAGAACCGGCGCCCGTGGCCGAGGTCGACGACGAGCAGCTCGACGTGGTGCTGACCGCCTTCGCGGACTTCGCGGACCTCAAGTCGCCGTGGTTCACGGGCCACTCGCGCGCGGTGGCCGAGCTCGCCGCCGCGGCCGCGGCGGCGTCCGGGCTCGACGCGGTCGATGTGGCGGTGGCTCGTCGTGCCGGACTCGTCCATGACCTCGGGATCGTGGGGGTACCCGCCGGCGTGTGGAATCGGGCCGGTCCGCTGACCCGCGAGGGATGGGAGCGCGTCCGCACCCACGCATATGTCGGTGAACGGATCCTCAGCTGGTGCGGCCCGCTCGCCGAGATCGCCTCCGTGGCGGGCGCGCACCACGAACGGGCCGACGGTTCCGGATACCACCGCGGCGTCCGCGACCTGTCGCTCATCGCCCAGATCGTGGCTGCGGCCGACATCTACCGGGCGGTGTGCGAGGACCGACCGCACCGCGCCGCCCTCGAGCCCGAGACGGCGGCGAAGGTGCTGGCCGATGAAGCCGACGTCGGTCGGCTACACCGCTCGGCCACTGACGCCGTGCTCGCCGCCGCCGGTCACGCGCCTGCAATCCCCAACGTGACCCGGCCCGCCGGACTCACCGAACGGGAGGTCGACGTCCTCCGCCTCATCGCCCGCGGCCGCTCCAACAAGCAAGTCGCCCACGAGCTGGGCATCTCGGCCAAGACCGTTGGAACCCACGTCGAGCACATCTACGCCAAGGCCGGGGTTACGACCAGAGCCGGGGCGACACTCTTCGCCATGGAGCACGACCTGATCCGCGCCTGAGGAGGTCGGGTGAACACCCGATGGCAGCCCGACCGAGCGAGCGCATCCTCATGTCGAACAGACCCCGCTGACGAGGAGGAATCCAATGGAAGTGCAGACGAACGGGACCACGCTCTACGCCGAGCAGGCTGGTGACGGCCCGTCGCTGGTCTTCGTGCACGGCATGTGCGGCGACGGACGCGTCTGGGCCGACCAGGTGAACCGGCTGGCCGACCGCTTCCGCTGCACCACCTACGACCGTCGCGGCCACACCCGCAGCCCTCGAAACGACGCGACCGAGACCGTCGAGCTGCATGCCGACGACCTCGCCGGACTCATCACCGCGCTCGACCTCGCTCCGACGATCGCCGTCGGCTCCAGCGGAGGTGCCCGCGTCACCCTCGACCTCATCCGCCGCTACCCGCACCTCGTGCGCGGCGCCGTGCTCTCCGAGCCGCCCGTCGGATCCTTGGCCCCCGATCTGTTCGCATCGATGATCGGCGACGTCGCACCCGCGGTGCAGCAGGCCGCCGAAGCGAACGGGCCCCGCGCCGGGGTTGACGCCTTCTTCGCTGCCATCTGCCCTGGCCTGTGGTCGCAGATCGACGAGACCCACAAGGACCGCTACCGCGACAACGCGCCCATGCTGTTCGCCGACCTCGGCATGCCCAGCTACCAGATCACCCAAGACGACATCGCCCACATCGACGTCCCGACCCTCGTCATTGCCGGCACGACGAGCCATCCCGCCTTGCGCACCGCAGCCCACAACCTGGCCGGCTGGCTGCCTGATGCCCGCTACCTCGAATTCGACTGCGGACACGTCACCTACGCCGAACAACCCGAACAGTTCGCCCGCGCCGTTGCCGCCTTCGCGTCCGAGGCGGCCATCGCACCCTCAACGTCCGCATGAGGAGGGCTACTGTCTCGGCCCGCGAGGCCGGCGCGTCGACGCGCGTCCCACCTCCCGGACGGCGGCGGATGAGCCAGGACGTGTCGAACACCGTGTCAAACGCACGACGACGCACCGACCGCGATCGGGCCGGACGAGACGACATCGCTCACCGCGTTGACCTGCACCAACGTGTACCGAGGCGGACGTCGTCGGACTGGCCGACACCTCTCTACCCGCCCTCACAACCCGAAGGTCGCGGGTTCAAATCCCGCCCCCGCCACCAATCGCAGGTCAGAGGCCCTTTCCGGATGCGGAGAGGGCCTCCGGCTTGTCATCACGCTGATGACGAAGTGCTGGTCAGGGCGTTGCTCGTCCTGATGACAGCCATAACCCGAAGGTCACGGGACTCGGATGGTCCTTGATCAGTTCGCGCTTCGAAGATCGATCCGCAGCGATGC
>DASUCS010000218.1:0-2179 GCA_036275935.1 Acidimicrobiales bacterium | reverse complement strand
GCGAGAGCCGGCAGCGGAGCGGCGTAGAGCCACGCGTCGAACAGCGGGCGCAGGTCGCGCTTGGCGACTTCGTTCACGACGCCGATGAAGTCGTCCGTCGTCGCGTTCTTGCCACCGAACCGCGAGACGTACGTCCGCAGGCTCGTGAAGAACGCGTCGTCACCGACCGACAGCCGCAGCGCCTGCAACATCACGGCGGGTCGGTAGTAGACGGCAGCCACGTCGAAGAGGTGGTCGACGCCGGGGTCGCCCGACAGCACCGCGCTCGACGCCGGCAACTTGTCGTGGACCTGCTGCGCCTGTGACTGCACCGACAGGCCGTCCGTGTGCTCGCGCCACAGCCACTCCGCGTACGTCGCGAATCCTTCGTTCAGCCAGATGTCCTTCCACGACGCCAACGACACGCTGTCCCCGAACCACTGGTGCGCGAGCTCGTGCGCCACGACGACGTCGTCGCTGACGTCGCCGTTGATCTGGCTCGAGTCGAACAGCGACAGCGTCTGCGTCTCGAGCGCCAGCTGCGTCCGTTCGTTCACCACGAGGGCGCCGTAGATGTCGAACGGGTACTTGCCGAAGTCGGACGCGAAGAGCTGCAACATCTCGGGCGTCCGTCGGACATCCTCCTCCGCGGGCGCGGCGAGCGGTGACGCGAAGACGTTGCGGATCTTCACGCCATCGGGTCCGTCGCTGTTCTCGACCTTGTAGTCGCCGATCGCCACCTCGGCGAGATACGACGCCATCGGTGCCGTCGCCTCGTACGTGAACGTCGTGTGGGTGCCGTCGGCGCTCGGCGTCTGCGACACCAGATCGCCGTTCGCGACTGCGGTCACGCCGGTCGGCACGGTCAGACGAAACGTGTAGGCGGCCTTGTCGATGGGATGGTCGTTGACGGGGAACCACGTCGACGCTCCCTCCGGCTCGCTCAGCACGAAGCTGCCGTCGCCCGTGGCGATCCACCCGACCGCGACGGCGAGCGCCTTCGTCGAACGCGGCTCGGGCGAGCCTGCGTAGGTGACATCGACGGTGAAGTCCTTGCCCTTGGTCAGCGGCTTCGCCGGCGTGACGACCAGCTCACCGCCGTCGCGCACGAAGGTCGCCTCGTTGCCGTCGACGAACAGCCGCGACACCTCGAGTCCGAGCAGATCCAGGTTGAACTGGCGGAGGTCTTGCGTGGCCGTCGCCGTGATCGTGGCCTTCCCGTCGAGGTGATTGCTCCCCGGGTCGACGGTGAGATCCAAGTCGTAGTGGCCGACGTCGTAACCACCGTTCCCGAGGTCCGGGAAGTACGCGTCCCCTGCGCCGCGCGCGCCCGCCGTGGCCGACGCCGGAGCCGCGCCGCTCGAAGAAGCCGACGACGTCGTGGCCGTGGGCTTCTTCGAGTCGCTGCACGCTGCGACGAGCGCAACGGCGAGCAGCAGAGTGAGGACGCGCCTTATGTGAGCCTGTTTACCGCGCTCACGACGGCGCGCAGTGACGCCGTGAGGATGCTCTCGTGCACGCCGACGCCCCAGCACACGATCCCGTCGGGGCCCTGCACCTCGACGTAGGCGGCCGCCTGCGCGTCGGTGCCGGCGGCGATCGAGTGCTCGGCGTAGTCGAGCACCTCGGCCTTGATCCCGGCACACACGTCGAGACCGTGCACGAACGCGGCGATCGGGCCGTTGCCCTCTCCCTGGACCGTGCGGTGCTCGCCGTCGATCAGCACTTGCGCGGTGATCTTCGCTCCGTCGTCGGTGGTCGTCACCTCGTGGCCGAGCAGCTGCACGCGTCCGTCTTCTTTGAAGTACTCGGAGCAGAACGCGTCCCACATCGACGAGGGACTGATCACCGTTCCGGTGTCCTCGGTGATGTGCTGGATCGTCTTCGAGAACTCGATCTGGAGCCGCCGCGGAAGGTCATAGCCGTGCTCGGCCTTCATCACGTAGGCGACGCCGCCCTTGCCCGACTGGCTGTTGACCTGGATCACCGCTTCGTACGTGCGGCCGACGTGCTTCGGGTCGATCGGGAGGTACGGCACCTCCCATTCGTCGTAGTCACCGGGTTCGAGCGGCTTCGCGCCGACGCCGCCGATGCTCTCCATCCCCTTCTTGATCGCGTCCTGGTGCGAGCCGGAGAACGCCGTGAACACGAGGTCCCCAGCGTAGGGATGCCGCGGGTGCACGGGCAGACCTGTGCAGTA
>DASUCS010000217.1:0-5784 GCA_036275935.1 Acidimicrobiales bacterium | reverse complement strand
CCGTGCGTCCGATGCGCTGATCTTGCGTCAGATCAAGTTCAGTCTGCGGCGACCACCTCGAGGGACGCTGCGGTGCTGACCGCCGGATGGTCCGCCGTGGTGTCACAGGTGGACGTATTCGGGGTCCCGGTCGGAACCGTGCAGCTGTACCAGGTGCCGTCGATCTTGGCGTTCACGTGCGACCCGCTCGCCGGGGTCGAATCGAGGTTGAAGCTGACCGAGTCGAGCGTGGCCGGGTTCGTGGCGTTCAGTCCGTAGTGCACGCTCGACACCGTGTAACCCGAGATCGTGCCCGAGCCGTCTCCGGCCTTCGTGTTCGGAACGGTGTTCGACGCCGTGAAGGCGTAACCACCGACTGCCATCACTCCCGCAACCAGCGCGCCCGAGATGAGCATGCGGCTCCGAGAGAACTTCTGCTTCTGCATTGTTGCTCCCTTCCTTGGAGTCGGGCTCACCGTGAACCCTCCAGATGCGGTGTTCGGCGTGTCCGAAAAATGCTTGAGCACAAATCGGACTGTGCATCCCCAAATGACGAGCGAGCGCCATGACGCGCATCACACAGACGGACTAGTCCAGAAAAAGAGGTCCGAAAGGTCCTTTAGGAATCCTGCGAAACGGACGATGTCGTCGTCGAACAACTGGGCGGTCATCCACGGGAGGGATGAAGCGATGCGTAAGGGATCTCAGAAGGTTTGGCTTTGGCGTGCTGTCGCCGTCGCGGTTGCAGTGGTCGGTGCCGGCTACGCCTACACGGCGAGCAGCACGGTGCCCAACACCAATGCGGGTGACGGCGCGGGGACGATCTCCGGTTACGTCGTCAGCAGCGTCAAGTACAACCTGAACTCCAGCAACCCGCAGAACATCGACACGGTCACGTTCAGCCTCGACTCCACACCGGTGTCCGGCTCGACGATCAAGATGCAGCTCGCGGCGGCCGGGAGTTGGTACTCGTGCACGAACGTCGCCGCCGCGGTGACGTGCACGACGACGAGCCCGCAGGCGACCGTCGCGGCCGCGACGCAGCTCCGAGTGGTCGTCGCACAGTGACCCGGCGGGCTCGACGCCCGCAGGTCGACCTTCGTAGGCCGTCGCTGCTGCGCACCGGAGCCGGTGCCGCCCTCATGGTCGCGTTCGTCGGCCTCTGGGCCGTCTTCGCTCCGAGCCAGCTCGGAGGCACTGCGACCTACGTCAGCACGTTCGGCATCAGCATGCAGCCGATGCTGCACAAGGGTGACCTGGTGCTGGTGCGGCCCGAGTCCGACTACCACGTCGGCCAGGTCGTCGCGTACCACAGCGACACGCTGCACACGGTGGTGCTGCACCGCATCGTCGCCCGCGATGGTGACCGCTACGTGTTCAAGGGCGACAACAACACATGGCTCGACACCGACCACCCGACGAAGGAACAACTCATCGGGTCGATGCAGCTGCGTATGGCGGGGATGGGCGACAAGCTCGGGCTCCTGCATTCGCCCATCGGCATGGGGTCCGCGGCCGCCGTCGTCGTCGTTCCGTTCGCCGGTCTGCGCAAGCGCAAGACGAAGCTCGAACCACCCGCCAAGAGCCCGAGGCCGACGCCGAAGCCGACGCCGACGCCGACGGACGGCGAATCGTTCACGATGTTCCTGCGCACGCCGAGAGGGCGCGCCCTCGCGGGTGTCGCGGTCGCCGCGGTGATGGTGACCGCGTACGCGTGGACACGCCCGGCACATCAGTCCCAGACGTCGGACGTCACGTTCGACGAGAGCGGCGCGTTCACGTACGCGGCCGCGGTTCCGAATGCAACCGACGTGTACGACAACGGCCAGCTGACGACCGGGCAGCCGATCTACACGAGCCTCGTCGATGGTTTCGACGTGGGGTTCGACTACAACGTCTCGGCGGCGCGGCCGCTCGTGGTGAACGGCACCGCGCATCTCGATCTCGTGATCAGTGATTCGACGGGTTGGACGCGCACGACGACGCTGGCCCCGGATACGGCGTTCACCGGTACGACCGCACATGTGGGCGGGACCGTGAGCGTGGCGGCGATCCGAAACCTGATCGCGGCCACGGAAGCACGCACGGGCGTGACGCATGACAGCTACACCGTCTCGTTGCGACCGGTCGTCCAACGGCAGGTGCAGCTCGGCGCCAGCACCTCGAGCGAGGCGTTCGCTCCGAGTCTCGACCTCAAGCTCGACGAGCACGTGCTCGCCCTGGCCGACTCGTCACACGACAAGGTCACGCCGTCGAAGGGCGGCCTGCTCAGCGCACAACGTCAGGTGCCGGCCTCGACGGCGCTGTTCGTCACCACGATCGACGTCGAGATGCTGCGCCGGCTGTCGATCTTCTTCGCGCTCGCCACAATCGCGTTCGTCGGCGCCGAATTCCATCGGTTCGGCAATGACTCCAAGTCCGACGACGCGGCGGTGATGAGCGCGCTCGGGGCCGTGATCGTGCCGGTCACTCACATCGGATCGCCGACGGAACACGTCATCAGCGTGGATTCGCAGCACGACCTCGTGGTGCTCTCGCAAGCGTTGAGCGTGCCGGTGCTGCGGCTCACCGATGGCTCCGGCACCTTCGCCGTGGTCGACGGAACGACTCTGTACCGCTACCGGCGTCCATCCGGCCCGCACGCGCCGAGCCGGCCGCGGCGGCGCGAACCGCTGCGCGCCCGATGACCAGGATGGGCCGGCTTCGGCTGGTGCTGCCCGTCGTGGCGGTCTTCGCGATCGCGATCTCGATGACCATCGGGGACACCGCGGCCAACGGCGTCCCGACCACCCGGGCCGACAACGAGACCCAGGTGATCGACGCCAACGCCCTCAAGCCGCCCGAGTGTGCAGGCCTGAATCTCACGGCCATTGTCATCGGCAACGGCACAGTCACCGGAAGCGGGGCCAACGAGCTCCTCATCGGCGGTAGCGGCAACGACAAGATAAACGGCGGTGGCGGCAGCGACTGCCTCGTCGGCGGTGACGGCAAGGACACGCTCAACGGCGGCCCGGGCACCGACGTCTGCATCGGAGGAACAGGCAACGTCACGTACCAGGGCTGCGAGACGCAGTACTGAGCTCACAGCGCGGTGATGGCCAGACCGAGGCCGGCCGCAACGCCTCCGGCGACCAGCGTCCCCAACGCGTTCCGCAGCGCACTCGGGCTCGCTCCTTCCTCGGCGAGCCGCACGGTCTCGAACGTGAACGTGGAGAACGTCGTGTACGCGCCGCAGAAGCCGGTGCCGACGACAAGTCGAGGCGCGGTCGACAGCCCGTGGTACAGCCCCAGGCCCGTGACCACGCCGAGCACGAGCGAGCCGGTCACGTTGATCAGGAGGGTGCCCCAGGGGAAGAGGCCTTCGGTGCGGTCGATGACCGCGGCGTCGATGAGATAGCGCAACACCGCGCCGACTGCGGCCGCAACCCAGAACGCGATCCAGGTCGGCGCGCTCAATCGAGAGCCTCCGGACGGCCCGCACGCCAGCGGCCGCGAGCCAGTCCCATTCCCGCGAGCATGGCGGCGAAACCGACCACGAAGCTGGCGACGACATACCCGATCGCGATCGCCGCGTGGCCGTCCTTGATCAGCAGGTCGGTCTCGACTGCGAACGTCGAGTACGTCGTGTACGCGCCGAGGAACCCGGTCGCCGCGAAGGCGCGCGCGTACCGACTCGGCGGAAACCGTTCGAGCACGAGCGCGAGCACGACGCCGAGAGCGAAGCTGCCGCTGACGTTCGTCCAGAACGTCGCCCACGGGAACGAGTCGGGCGCCACCGTGATCAACTGCGCGATGCCGTAGCGCGTCGACGCGCCGAGCGCGCCACCCAGGGCGATCGCGCCGATGACCTTGGGGTCGGTTCGACTGGTCAAGCCGCCAGTGTTGCTGATGTGGTGAATACGCTCGCCGGATGCCGAACGCCGCGGATGTGGCAATCCGTACGGAGGAGCTGTCCAAGGCCTTCGGCCGCACCACCGCGCTCGACGCGTTGAACCTCGAGGTCCCGCCCGGCGAAGTGCTCGGCTACCTGGGACCGAACGGCGCGGGCAAGACCACCACGATCCGCCTCTTGTTGGGACTGATCCGCGCCTCGTCCGGGCGCGCCGAGATCTTCGGGACCGACTGCCAGCAGGATCCCGTCGAGGCTCATCGCCGGCTCGCCTACGTACCGGGCGAGGTCAACCTGTGGCCATCGCTCACCGGCACGGAGACGCTGCATCTCCTCGGTCGGGTGCACGGTCAGATCGACTCGGCCTACCGCGATCTGCTCCTCGAGCGCTTCGAGTTCGACCCGTCGAAGAAGGTGCGGGCGTACTCGAAGGGCAACCGCCAGAAGCTGATCCTGATCGCGGGCCTCATGACCCGCGCCGATCTCTTGTTGCTCGACGAGCCGACCGCGGGCCTCGACCCCCTCATGGAACGGGCGTTCCGCGACAGCATCGTCGACGCCCGCGAACGGGGTCAGACCGTGTTCCTGTCGTCGCACATCCTCAGCGAGGTCGAGGTCTTGTGCGATCGCGTCGCGATCCTGCGCGCTGGCCAGCTGATCGAGGTCGGGACCCTGGCCGAGATGCGGCACCTCTCGGCGCTGCAGGTCGACGCCGAGCTCAACGGTCCGGTGCCGGACCTCCACACCGTCGCCGGCGTCTCCGCGATCGAGGTCGACGGCAACCGCGTCCATTGCCACGTGAGCGGGTCGATCGAGCCGTTGCTCGAGACATTGACCAAGGTCGGCGTGCGCCACCTCGTGAGCCGCGAACCGTCGCTCGAGGAGCTGTTCCTCGCTCACTACGGACAGAGCAGTGAGTCGTAGCGTCCTGACTCGAACCAGTGCGCGACGCGCGGCGCGCCCCGGTGCGCTGTGGGGCCTGGTGTTCGGGGCGACGATCGCAGCATCGGCGTCGACGTACGTCACGTCGTTCCCGACCGCAGCGTCGCGTGCGACGTTGGCACAGACCGTGCAAGGCAACGTCGGTTTCAGCGCGTTGTTCGGACCGCTCCGTCGTCTCGACACCGTTGCGGGCTACACCGCGTACAAGTCGATGTACACGGTCATCATCCTCGGCGCGATCTGGGGTTTGTTCATCGCCACCAAGTTGCTGCGCGGCGAAGAGGACACGGGCCGTTGGGAGCTCATGTTGTCCGGACGGACCACGCGCGCCCACGCGGCCCGCCACGTCGCGATCGGTCTCGGCGTAGGTCTGCTCGCACTCTGGCTACCGACGGCGTTGCTCACGATCCTCGGCGGCGCGCCCTCGAAGGTGAACATCGGAGCCGGCACCGCCATCTTCTGCGCGACCGCGCTGGTCTCGTCGGCGGCGATGTTCATGGCCGTCGGCATGGTCGTGTCACAACTGGCGGCGACGCGTCACGACGCCAACGTGATCGGCGCCGGCGTCATCGCCGGTTCGTATCTCGTGCGCATGGTGGCGGACTCCGACCCGGCGTTGGTTTGGCTGCGATGGGCCAGCCCGTTCGGTTGGATCGAGGAACTGCGTCCGCTGACCGGGTCGCGCGCCTACGCGTTCGTGCCCATCGTCGTGCTCACCGCGGTCCTTGTCGTCGTCGCGATCCGGATCGCGGCGCGACGCGACATCGGCTCGAGCGCACTCGGCACCCGCGACGCGCCGAAACCGCGGCTGTTGCTGCTCGGAGGACAAGCGGGCCTGACCGTGCGACTCACGCGCGGCGGCATCATCGCCTGGAGCGTCGCGCTCGCGGCGACAGGGCTCTGCTTCGGCCTCGTGACCCAGGCCGCCGGCAACGCGGCGAAGGGCTCACCGACGCTCGAGCGCGTGATCGAAC
>DASUCS010000216.1:0-2968 GCA_036275935.1 Acidimicrobiales bacterium | reverse complement strand
GAGCTCCCGAGAGTCCGCGATGTCGACCGCTTCGTAGTCGAGTCGGCGTAGGAAGTCGGGCATGTCTTCGGGATGCATGGCGAACGTCACCGGCTCGCCGATCAGTGCGATCGCTCCCGGTGCGGCGCGGCGTGCGCTGCCCAGCGGTCCGGGCTCATCGACGAGGTACCAGCAGTCCATGGCGATCATCGAGCCATCGCCGCACAGGTCGTGCAGCGCACCGACGGTCGCCTTGATCGCGGCGCGGGTCAAGTACATGATCACGCCTTCCCACACCACGAACGTCAGTCTGTCGAGCCGGAAGCCTGCGTTCACGAGCGTGTCATGCAGCGCGTCCTTCTCGAAGTCGATCTCGACGCGCTGCACATTCGCGTCGGGGAACCGACTGCGGTTGCGCTCGATGATGTTCGCCTTACGCCGACTGGTCGCCGCCAGGTCGACCTCGAAGACAGGACGATCACCGATCTGGTCGTGGAAGCGGTACGCGCGTGCGTCGTAACCGGCACCGAGCAGCACGACTTGTTCTACCCCTTCGTCCAGGGCGGCGAGCAAGTGATCATCGATGAAGCGGTGCCGGCACGCGACGAACGCGGCGCCGGTCCGGTCGAAGAACCCGGCAGCGGGACGAGTCGCCGTCCATGCGGTGAGCGCGGCACGGCCCGACGGCCGGAGGAACAACTTGGCGTAGGGGTCGTCGATGATGCGCTCGTCGGCCGGTCGTGTGGTCTCCGAGGCGCGCGCCAGCGTCACTGCCTCCGCGGTGAGGCTCGGCCGCTCGAGCACACGGCCCCGGGTCAGGCGGGCGCTGGGAATCGGATGTACTCGCCGATGATCAGCAACCCCAGGTCGGGATTGCCCGGTGTCTCCCCGGTGATGCGTCCGCGCTCGCGCAGGTCGCGAACGAAGCGGTTCACCACGAAGTCGACCGTGAGATCGTCGGCGTGTTCGCGCCACGTGCGCTGCTCGTGCTCGTTCTCGAAGCAGTAGGCCTTCCACGACACGCTGAACCGAAGTTCGTCCCACTTGTAGTTGGCGACCACGTCGTCCCCGTTCTGCACCACCCACTGCCGGTCGCCGGTGAAGTCGAGTGACATGCCCGGCTTGAGCGGCGCGATGTCGCGACCTGCGCCCTCCGCGGCGATGCGGTCCACGCCGTGGAAGACGCTGTCGGCATCGAAGAGCAACGCCGTGTCGTAGGCGACGGACTTGGCGACCGGCGGGCCGTCGGCGCCATCCGGGTAGAAGCAGAACTCGCCGCCGTCGCAATCGTGGAACCACGCGACACCCGTGGCGATCGGCATGCGCCACTCCTCGAACAGTCCCGAGTGACGCATCGCGACGATGAGCCACTGCGGCATCACTTTGCGGTTGCAGCCGCGGAACTCCGGCACGTCGGTGTGCACCGCCAGTTCCTGTCCCGGAACCATGAGGTTGGCGAACACGATGGCGGGCTCGATGACGTCTCTGCCGTGCACCGCTCGGGCCGCCTCGACGAACCCCTCGTGGAACAGGTACGGCTCGATGCCTTCGATGAGCGGCTCGGCGCCGTACGCGTACTCCTCGCGAAAGTAATTCGTGCGCGCCGCGAGCGTGGCGACCGGTTCGTCGCGCGCGAATCGTCCACCCGTCTTCACGAAGTTCATCGCCGCGTCATGCCGCTGCGACAGCCCGCGACCGATCTCGGACTCGACGTGCTCCTGGCTGTACATCCCATATCGCCCGTAGCGCTCACAGAGATCGACCATCGCCGCCGCACCCTCATCGCCCATGAGCCCGTCGAACTCGACCACCGTGTGCGTCACGGTGCGAGTTTCGCGTACGAGGCGCATACTGGGCGCGTGCAGATCGTGCTCGGCACCTCGAACGGCTTGGCCCGGTTCGACGGCACGGCCGGGCACGACCTCGAGTGGGTGGCGAAAGGTGAGGTCCGCACCATCGGGGGACGGTGGGCGATCGTCGACAACGCGCTCGTGCCGACCGACGACCCGGACGTGGTGATCCCCGTCGATCCGAAGCCGTTGTGTCTCGCGGCGACGGCGGCCGGCGTCTTGGTGGGAACCGCCGAGGCCCGGCTGTTCGTCCTGCCGCAGGGAGAGCGATCCGTGCAGCCGGTGCGCTCGTTCGATCAGATCCCGACGCGTGACAAGTGGTACACGCCGTGGGGAGGTCCACCCGACACCCGCTCGATCGCCCGGACCGCTGACGGCGGCGCGCTCGTGAACGTGCATGTCGGTGGCGTGTGGCATGACCGCGGTGACGGGTCCTGGACCGAGGTGATCGACGTCGACGCCGACACGCATCAGGTGTTGGCCGTCGACCAACACGTGGTCGTCGCCGCGGCGATCGGGTTCGGGGAGAGCGACGACAACGGCCGCACGTTCCAGTTCACGGCGGATGGATTGCACGCGTCGTACTGCCGCGCGGTCGCCGTGGCGGGTGGCTACATGCTGGTGACGGCGTCGACTGGTCCGTTCACGAAGCAGGCTGCTGTGTACCGCCGGCCGCTCGACAGCGACGAGCCGTTCGTTCGTTGTTGGGCCGGGTTGCCCGAGTGGTTCGAGGACAACATCGACACGTTCCAGCTCGCGGCCAAGGGAACCACGGTGGTGATCGGCACCCACGACGGCCAGCTCTTCGTGTCCAAGGATGCGGGTGCGACCTGGCGCCTCGCCGCCGACGCCCTCGACCCCATCCATTGCGTCGCGATCTCCTGATCCCCGGCGTCGCGCTGCAATCCGGTTATCGGGCCGGCGAGGTCGGTCCCCTACACTGACCCCTCCACATGGTGGCCGTAGCTCAGCTCGGTTAGAGCGCCAGGTTGTGGCCCTGGAGGTCGGGGGTTCAAGTCCCCTCGGTCACCCTCGATAGGCGGTCGTGTAGGTTCGACCGCCGTTTGCGCCTCTAGCTCAATGGCAGAGCAACGGACTCTTAATCCGCAGGTTCTGGGTTCGAATCCCAGGGGGCGCAC
>DASUCS010000215.1:0-2439 GCA_036275935.1 Acidimicrobiales bacterium | reverse complement strand
GATTCCGCGACAGATGTTCGACGTGCCGATCCAAGCGGCGATCGGCGGACGCATCATCGCTCGCGAGACCGTGAAGGCGAAGCGCAAGGACGTGTTGGCGAAGTGCTACGGCGGTGACATCACCCGCAAGCGCAAGCTGCTGGAGCGTCAGAAGGAAGGCAAGAAGAAGATGAAGAACATCGGGCGCGTCGAGGTGCCCCAGGAGGCCTTCATCTCGGCACTGCGCTTGGACGAGTAGCGCAGACGGTCAGGCGGACTGCGTCGGCGCGAGCGTGTCGACCACGATCTCGAGGCTCACCGGTTCACGCACGTTGGCGTCGACGACACGGCGCACTCGAGAGCGCAGATCTGGCGGCGCCACCGACGACAGCACGACGGCCTGCACGAGCAGCCCTTCGCCGTCGCTGTCGCGATCGAGACCGACGGCAACGACGCCGGGCACACAGCGAAGTTCGAGCTCCAAGCGATCGAGGTCGGTGGTCACGTTCGCAAGCCCGTCTCGGCAGCACGCTTCGGCGCCTTCGACGCGTGCTTCGCTTCGTACAACCGTTGGTCGGCGAAGCGGTACAGGTCGTCGACCGTCGACGCTTCGTCCGGACACATCGCCATACCCGCAGTCCAGGTGATCTCGCCGGCGTCGCTGAAGGTCTGCCCGCCGTGCAACCGGTCGAGGATCGCGTCGATGGAGTTCAACCCGTCGATGTGCAACAGCAAGGCGAACTCGTCGCCGCCGACCCGTGCTGCGATGTCACCCGCGCGCAGACCATGACGGAGCTGCTCGCCGACGGCGCGCAGCACGGTGTCGCCACCTTGGTGGCCGATGCGATCGTTGATCGCCTTGAAACCATCCAGATCGAGCAGGACGAGACCGAAGCTCCAGCCGTAGCGAACGCTGCGGCTGATCGAGGCCGCGAGGTGATCGTCGAACCCGCGCCGGTTGTACAGACCTGTCAACGGATCGTGCAGCGATTCGTAATGGAGTCGGTCGAGTCGCAGCGCGACTTCGCACAACCGGGCGACCGCATCGAGCTCTGCGGTCTCCTCGACCATCGTCGGCTCGGTGTGAATGCCGGTGCCGCGCGCCAAGATCCCTGACGGCAATCCGTCCAGTTCGAACGGACGGCGACCGGCGTTGAAGAGCTGGAGCCCCAGCACTGCGTCGTTCAACACCGCTTGCGCTTCACGTAGATCCCACGCTGCGATCAAGCGATCGAGACACGATGCGATGAACGCGACGCCCGACGGTGAGACGGACAGCTCGTTGACGAGGTCGGTCAACAGGGGTCGAGCACGCGTCTCAGGGACCACTTCCTGACCCGACTCCCGCACCCGTCCCTCCTCCGTCATCTCATCGCAACGGATCTGTCATGACTCATTTCAGCGTCACTACGCGTGATCCCTGCTCTTACCGATCGCGCGCACTTCACGACTGAGCGTCGAACAGACACCGTGCCACCTGGGACTTTCCCCATGACCAATGGTACCGAACGCGACCCCTGTGAAATGGGGATCGGTAACATCTTCTTGCCAAACGGAGCCCAACTTCGTGCGGCGCACCGCTGATGCTCGACGAACGAAAAGCCGCCATTCTCCGCGCTGTCGTGGAGGAGTACATCGAGAGCGCCCAGCCCGTGGGCTCGGGCCACATCGCGCCGGCCGTGAACGTGTCCTCCGCGACCGTGCGCAACGAGATGGTTGCCCTCGAGCACGAGGGCTATCTGCGCCAGCCACACACCAGCGCAGGGCGGGTGCCCACTGACAAGGGCTACCGGTACTTCGTGGACACATTGCGCGGACCCGGTCAGCTCGGTACGGCACAAGTGCAACAAGTTCGCTCGTTCTTCGCGAAGGCGCACGGCGAGCTGGAACAGATGTTGCACGACACCAGCCGGCTGCTGTCGGATCTGACCGACCACACCGCGGTCGTGATCGGACGCCCGCACGAGGCAACCTCCATCCGCTCGGTCCAGCTCGTCGATCTCGGCGGAGGCGTCGCGCTGGTCGTGGCAGTGCTGTCCGACGGCGCCGTCGAGAAACGCACGATCGAGCTCGGGCCCGACATCGGTGACGACCGAGTGGGTGCCGCGACCGCGCACCTCAGCCGCCACCTCCTCGGGGTGGCCCCGTCGGAGATCCCGACCACGGTCCCGACGAGCGGCGACGCGGAAACCGACGCGCTCGCGGCTGCGGCCGTGGAGGCGCTGCGCGAGGTGCGCGAGATCGACGACCAGGTCTTCGTCGGCGGCGCGTCGCGCATGGCGCAGGCCTTCGAAGCCGTCGAGACCGTACGTCAGGTGCTCGGCATCCTCGAGGAGCAGTACGTGGTGGTGTCGCTGCTGCGCGACGTGCTCGATCGCGGCCTGTCGGTGGCCATCGGCGCCGAGACCGGCATGGCGTCGCTGGCCGAGTGCTCGGTGGTCGTCGCCCCCTATGAGGTCG
>DASUCS010000214.1:0-5265 GCA_036275935.1 Acidimicrobiales bacterium | reverse complement strand
GACCACGTCCACGCCGACTCCGTCCACACCGGCGACCTCGGCTTCCACCAAGCCGTCGACCTCGTCGCAGACAACGTCCACTGGACATACGACGAGCACGACGTCCACGACCGTTCGGTCGAGCACGATCCCCGGCGGTCTGGCGCTCGACAAGTCCTGTGCCAGCAGCCAGTACGGCTATTCGCTGTTGTATCCGACCACGTGGACCGCGGAGCTGTCCTTTCCTGGGTGGGACTGCGGCCTCTTCGATCCCGAACCCTTCGTCGTCCAGCCCCAAACGGAGGTCCCGCCCGTCGCAGTGCTCGCGGCCGTGTACGACTACTCGTTCGACACGTCGGTGGCGCAATACACGGACCCGTCGTACAACACTCTGCTGTCGTCCACTGATCTGACGATCGACAGTCGCAAAGCAGTCGCCGTGGAGATCGTCACCACAGAGGAGATGATGGAACCGGCCGGCACGTCGAGGTACGCGGTGCTCGTCGACTGGAACGGCGATCGCACCTTCGTGATCGAGACGTCGAGCGTCCGCGGCGACGACTACACGATCGACAAGCAGGTCGTGCGGGCGATGGCCGACACGCTCATCCTCCCGGATTGAGCGACCGCCGCCGCCGACGGCGGACTCGAGACGGGTGAATCGGTCGGCGTCGATGCAGCGCGGCACGCCGCGCACCACGTGGTTCAGCCGGTGGTGGGGTGGGTGGGCGTGGTGTTGTCGGGGGCGAGGAGGTCGAAGCCGTCGGGAGTGTTGAGCTGGTTCGGTCCCGTCCCGGCGCTGTCGGTGGTGCCGTACTGCCACACGATGTCTTTGGTCGCGGGATCGACGATGACGACGCGGTGGCGGTAGTCGTCATTGACGCAGAGCAGACCTGTCGGGAGTTGTTCGACGAGGCTCGGGTGGTCGAGCATCTGCTCGCCGGCCGGAAACGAGTAGCTGAAGACGATCTGCCCTTCGCGGGTGAACTCGTACAGGCCGCCGGGGCGGGCGTAGTCCGCGATCAGGTAGAGGTCGGGTCCGAGTTGTTGGGGGTCCGACGGGTAGCTGATGGGGAGCTTGACGCTCCACACGACTGTGCCGTCCTTGGTCACTTCGTCGACATAGGAGCCGTTGATCTCCGAGACGAGGAAGTTCCCGTCAGCAAGTGGGGTGTCGCCGTTGGGATACGCGACGTCTCGAGGGATGTCGTGCCGGCACGCCCCCTTGGTTCCGATGGCGGATTCGAAGGTGAAGTCGGCGTTGAGGAACACGATGCGACAGTTCTTTGCGTCAGCGACCGTGACGTGCCCGTCCGCGAGGAGATAGGCGTCATCGGGCTGGTTGAGGAAACCCGGCGCCGCGCCGGGCTTTCCCGGGTGGCCGTAGCTGGCGATCACTTGGCCTGACGGAAAGGCGAGCTCGATGATCGTGTGTTGTTCTTCTTGGTTGGTGATGATGGCGGTGCCGTGCTTGGCGAAAAAGGCGTCGTCGGGGAAGTAGAAGCCTTGCGAAGGTGCAGGCGCCGACGGCGAGGGGAACGTCCACAGCACGTTCTTGTCCTTGTCGACGAGGAGAAGTCGGTTGTTGCCGCGGTCGGCGATGAGCAGCTTGCCGTCGAACGGCGCCGGCGCCGCCGAGCCCGACGACGGTGCCGGAGGGGTGGACGTCAGGGCGGCCAGGATGACGGCGTTCTGGGGCTGACCCTTGTCGTTCTCGCCGCCGACGAGATACGCCGAGTCCCCGAACGTCGCGGTCCCCATGTCTGACATCGCGTTCGGCAGGTGTGCGACGTCGGTCGTCGCGCCCGAAGCCAAATCGACGCGAGTGACTGTGTCCGTCGTGTGGCCGGCGCGACGTCCGCCGGCGAGGTAGACGGCGCCACCGAGTTCGAACGCGACCGCGTGGGACACGCCCGCGGGCAGCCGACCCGCAATTGTGGCCGTGCGCGTCGCGGTATCGATGACCTGTATCGCAGTGGTGTCGCCGTCGCGCCCCTCGCCTCCGAAGAGGTACACCTTGCCGTCGTGGACCAGCTCCGCGGGATACCGAACGGGTTCGGGCAACTGTGTGAGCGTCGTGAACGTCGATCCGTCCGTCGTCACGAGCACGTCGGCGATCGATGACTTCCCGTCATAGCCCCCGGCCACGACGATGTTGTCGCCGACCGACGCCGCGACCAGGTCGGCGCGAGGGCTCGGCAAGTTGGACAGCTTTTCTGCCCGCAGCCCGGACGAGGTGACCGGGATGTGCTGGACGGTGGGAGAGACCTTGGCGGCCCCGCCCCCGAAAACCACCGCGCGGCCGGCCATGTCCACGCCCGCGGCGTCATGAACCGGCTCTGCGAGCGTCCCCCGGTCCGTCACCTGACCTGAGTGCGGATCGATCTGCAGGATCGAAGCCAGCGTCTTGTTGCCGTCGCTCAGCCCGCCGAGCACCAGCAACCGACCGTCGTCGGCGAGCGTCGCCGCCCGTGAGACGTTGTTGGGTAGCTGCCAGGGTGCGCGACTGACCGTCAGCGCCCGTTCAGTGCTCGGCGCCACCGACTGTGTTTCGGGTTGCGGATGGCTACTCGGGCCGCGAGACCGGACCAACAGGACGCCCGTCACCAGCACCGCCACCGCGAGGAGTGCCACGACCAGCCGTCGCCGTCTGATCAGCGCCGCCCGACGGTGACTCCGCCGCTGTTCACCGAAGGCTCGCACGATCCTGCGTGTCTAGCGGAGCATCGACACGCGCAGGGCGCGGGACGGCCTGCCGTGCGCCGTCCTACAGTCCCTCGCCACCATGAAGGGTGAGGCTGTCGAGTTTCGTGTGACCACCCGACATCGACGAGTCGAGGCTGCGTAGGTTCGTGACTTCTTCCTGGCCTCGTTGGTTGCCGTTCGTGGTGTTGCTGGTGAGCGCAGTCGTGTTGGTCGGTGCGCACACGGCGGCCTACCGGCGGATCGGCCCGCTCGACGAGTTGCAGCACATCGACTACGTCGACAAGGTCGGCCATCTCGGGTTCCCGCGGTTCGCGGAACCGGTAGGGCAGCGCGCGCTGGCGGCGACAGCGTGCCGGCACCTCGACGCCGTCTTTCGCATCCCGCACTGCGGACAGACGCCGTACCAGCCGGCGGACTTCCAAGAGGGCGGACAGAGCTACGAGGCGCTGCAACCGCCGCTGTACTACGCGGCCGTCGGTGTACCGAGCCGGATCTTGGCCAGTCTTCCTGGCGGCAACGAAGTCGGCGTCGCCCGACTCCTCGGGGCGTTGTGGCTCGGTGGGGCGCTGTGCTTGATGCTGGCAGTGGCGACCCGCCTCGGCGCGTCCACCTGGCCGACCGTGGCGGTGCTCGTCGCGCTGGCATCGACCGAACAAGTCCTGTATCTGCACTCCACCGTGAACAACGACGCCACCGCGTTGTTCACCGGGGCGTTGTGCCTGTGGGTGGTGGTGCACGATCGAGGAGGGTGGCGTTGGTCCTCCCTGCTCGTCCTGGCCGGCGTCGTCGCTGCCGCCACCAAAGTCACCAACGGCTTCGGGGTCGGCGTTGCCTGCGTGTTCGCACTCTGTCTGCCGTGGGTCTTCGCCGGTGTGCACTCTCGGTTCTCGTGGCCGCAGCGGATGCGTCCGGCAGCACTACTGGCCGGCGGGTACCTGTTGACGACGGTCCTGTGGCAGGCCGTGTTCGTACTCACACGCTTGCAGGACCCGAGCAACATGGCGCTGTTCCAGCGTTACCGCCCCGCGCATCTCACCGTACAGAGCGTGCTCTCCCAGCTCCCCGTCTATGCCGATCCATTACGCACGATCGGCCCGCCCCACGCTCCGCTGTCCGGACCTGTGTACGTCCCGACCCTCTTTCAAGGTCCACTTCCCTCGACCGTCACGCTGCTCGTGAGCCTGCTGCTCCTTGCCGCAACCTTCGGAAGCTGGACATTGCTGTCACCTGACCGTCGCAGTGCGGCGACCGCGCTCGGAGCGACCGCCAGCGGCTTCTTGCTCCTCGGCGCACCGGTGCAGTACTTCACCGTCTACTTCGTCACCAGCGCAGCCGAGACACAGTCGCGTTACGTGTACTCCGTGCTGCCAGCGATGGCGATCACCGCCGCGCTGCTGCTCCGACCGTCCGCCCGCTGGCTCATCGCGGGGCTCGCAGCCATCGGCGTTCTGTCCATCGTCACCGTGTCGGCCTGGTCGCAACTCGGGCTGACATAGGCCACGCGCCCTTGATTGATCGGGCGGCCGGCGTGCGCCATGCGCGACGAGACGCTCGACCGTTTCGACTCAGAAGGGCTAGTCCGGCTGAGTGCCTGAAAATCCCCCAAACGGACGATCGTTTGGCGCCTTCGTGTGGTCGATCACCACAGCAACAGCACGAGGGGTCGGATGCACGCGTTTCAGGTCACACGGGCTCGAGAGTTCTTTGCCGATGGGTGAAGGGGCGTTCGATTCGTGCAGCGACCTCACGGTCTTGGTCGTCGATGACGAACCCGACATGCGCGTCCTCGTGCGAGACTTGTTCACTCGCAGCGCAGGCTTCTGCTGTCAGGTCGAAGAAGCCGCGGACGGTCATGCCGGACTCGATGCCTTCGATCGGTTGCGCGCCGCCGGCCATCGTTGTGTGCTGGTTGTCGACCTGCAGATGCCGGACATCGATGGGCTTCGGTTCGCCCAGCTCGTGCTTCAGCGAGTGAGGCATCAACAGATGATCCTGTTGACGGGTTACTGCACGGATGTCGTCCGCGCCCACGCGAGCCGAATCGGCTTCGCTGCCACCTTGATGAAGACCGAGGTCCACGACCTGCCCGCGGTGGTCGCAGCGCTTGTCGCGACTTCATAGCCGGAACCAGCGGAGCGTCTTCGAAGTGAGTCAGGTCGGCGCCGCCGATCGCCGTGGCGAGTACATCAGTCGTCGAGGAGACAGCCGTCATCGAGGCCGGCGTGTTGACAGCGCCGAGCCGAGTTCGTGCCCACATGGCGCGAACGACGACATCGGACGTCGTCGTTCGCGCCAAGAGCGACGCCTCCGAACTCTTGGCGCGGTTCGCTACCGAACACGTCGCCAGCCACGCCAAGAGTGTGCCGGCCACTGGTACGCACACCCGGCCGGCCGGGGCAATGACGCCACCCGGGGAGGCGGCCATTCGTGGAAGTGGAAGTGCGCCCCCTGGGATTCGAACCCAGAACCTGCGGATTAAGAGTCCGTTGCTCTGCCATTGAGCTAGAGGCGCAAACGGCGGTCGAACCTACACGACCGCCTATCGAGGGTGACCGAGGGGACTTGAACCCCCGACCTCCA
>DASUCS010000213.1:0-2162 GCA_036275935.1 Acidimicrobiales bacterium | reverse complement strand
CGACGATGAACACCCCCACGCCCCCATCCGTGCGAGCCGGCACGAGCATCCGCGACGCGAGATGGGCGGCCGGCACCAGGATCTTCTCGCCGTCGATCTTCCAGGCGTCGCCGTAGCGGGTGGCCGTCGTGGCCGGGAGTTCCGGTACGACGTACTCCCCTGCTTCGAACAGCCCAGCAGTGAGGATCGAGGTCCCGTCAACCACCGCAGGAAGCAACGCGAGCTGCTGCGCGTTGGTGCCGAACCGCGCGATCGGCAGAGCGCCCAGGACGAGCGTCGCGAACAGAGGGAGGGGTGCGACCGTGCGCCCCTGCTGCTCGAGCAACAGGCAGGCTTCGAGGAAGCCGTACCCGCCGCCACCGACGGACTCGGGAAGGGCAATGCCGAGGAGGTCGGCTTTGGCGAGCTCGTTCCACGCATCGTCGGCGAACCAACGACCGGACGGGTCACTCTCGATCTCGCGGATCCGCTCCGGCGGCACCTTGTCCGTGAGGATCTGGGCGGCGAGATCGACGATCGACTGCTGCTCTTCTGACAGTGAGAGTTCCATGTCGTGCCTCAGTGCCGGGGGATGCGCGGCATCCCGAGACCGAACAGTGCGATGAGGTCGCGTTGGACCTCGTTGACACCGCCGCCGAAGGTGAGGATGAGCGCTCCCTGCATCGCCCGCTCGATGCGACCCTGCAGCGCGGCTTGCGGTGAGCTCCGGCGAAGGGTTCCCGTCGGTCCGATCACTTCGAGGAGCAAGCGATAGGCCTCGGTGAAGAACTCGGTGCCGAACACCTTGGCCGAGCTGGCATCGCCGGGATTGATCTTGCCGGTTGCCACCTTCCAGTTGATGAGCTTGAGGAACTCGGTCTTGGCGTGGACGCGAGCGAGGTTGAGCTGCACCCACTCCTGGTCGATGACGCGGCGGCCGTCAGGAAGCTTCGTGTCCTTGGCCCACCGCACGACGTCGTCGTAGCAACGCTCGACCATTCCCGGCGGGGCGAGCGACAGACGCTCGTAGTTCAACTGGTTGGTGATGAGGTCCCATCCGCGATTGACGCCCGCGACGATCGCGTCGTCACCGACCTTCACGTTGTCGTAGTAGGTCTGCGTCGTCGACGCGTTCACCATCGTGTGGATCTTCGTGTAGGTGAACCCAGGATCGCTCGTCGGCACGAGGAAGATCGTGATGCCCTTGTGCTTCGGTGCGTCCGGATCAGTTCTCGCCGCCAGCCAGATGTAGTCGGCGTACGACGCAAGCGACGTGAAGATCTTCTGGCCGTTGATCGTCCACTCGTCGCCGTCCTTCACGGCCGTCGTCTTGAGCGACGCGAGGTCGGTGCCCGAGCCGGGCTCGGTGTAGCCGATCGAGAAGTGGAGCTCGCCGGCGAGGATCTTCGGCAGGAACTTCGCCTTCTGCTCCTCTGATCCGAATTCCATGATCGTCTTGCCGACGGTGTTGATCGTGAGGAACGGGATCGGCACGCCCGAGCGCCAGGCCTCGTTGGTGAAGATGAACTGCTCGAGGTCGCTGCGGCCCTGACCGCCGTACTCCTTCGGCCAGCCGATGCCGAGCCACCCGTCACGACCCATCGTTCGGACGGCTTCGAGACAGGCAGGGCCGCCCGTGTCCCCCGATGCGACTTCGGCCTCGACCTCGGGCGTCATCAGCGCCGCGAAGTACTCCCGCAGCTCTTGGCGGAGCGCCTCTTGCTCCGGCGTGTAGGCGATCTGCACCCGTGCTCCTCCCCCGGCGTGACCTGGCGTGACGCGCTCCGGACGAACGCGCAGAATAGAACGCGTTTCATTTTTCTGCCAGGCTGGGGACGCAGGGAGAGCGGGCCTCGCGTCGAAGTACCAAACTCATGTACCGGGGTCCGAGGGGGAACGTGCGACACCGCATCGTCTTGTTGGCCGCCACCGCCGCACTGCTCGCGATGACTGCCGCGTGCGGCGCCCGACTCAACTCGCAGCAGTACATCGAAGCTCGCGGTGCAGGCAACGGAGCAGGCGGCGGACCGTCGGCCACCGGGACTCGTGGCAACGCGACGCCCGGTGCCGGGTCGACACCGACCACCGCGGCGGGAGGTACCGCCGACCAGGCGACGCCCGCGGCCGGCGGAGGGGGCGCCGCGACTCCCGATCAAGCCGCGGCCCAGGGCGGTGGTGGCGGC
>DASUCS010000212.1:0-11520 GCA_036275935.1 Acidimicrobiales bacterium | reverse complement strand
CCAGGTGCAGGTCGACCCCACCGGCTCGGGAACGTTCACCAACGTCGGATCGCCGGTGAACGGCACACAATCCGGTGGCGTGGTGACCCAGTCGCCCGCGACGACGCTCACCGACGCCAGCCAAACCGCTGGCTCAACGGTCGCCTACCGCGTCATCGCGATGGCCGACGCGCATGACGGTGGCGCCACCTCGGCACCGTCGGACCCGTCGGCACCGGTCACCCTGTCCGGGACCCCGGGGACGGCGCTCCCGGGAACGGGCCCCACGAACCCGGCGATCACATCGATCACCCGGCCCGCGGCCGGCTCCGGCGGCACGACGTGGAACGTGTCGACAACCGGCGCGGACAGCAACACGTGCGGTCCGGTCGCCAGCCCCTGCAAGACGATCGGCCAGGCCATCACCAACGCGGCCGCCGGTGACACCGTCTCGGTGGGACCGGGCACCTACCACGAGTTGGTGGTGGTTTCGAAGCAGCTGACATTGCTCGGGTTCGGTGCGACGGTGAATGCCGCCGGCCTGAGCCAAGGGTCAGGCCAGACCATGGACGCAGCGGCGATCCTGGTCACTGCTGCCGGTTCGAGGGTCGAGGGCTTCACCGTCCACGGCGCCTTCGGCGAGGGCATCCTCGTGCTGAGCACCTCCAACGTCGTCCTGGCCGGCAACACCGTGTCCGGGAACAACGTCGGCAAGCCGAGCACCACCGCCTACGGCGAGTGCCAGGTGAACGGCGAGATCCCGGGTGACTGCGGTGAAGGCATCCACCTGATGTCCGCGGTCACGTCCAACGTGGTCGACAACATCTCGGACAGCAACTCGGGCGGAATGCTCTACACCGACGAGCTCGGTCCGAACACGGGCAACACCATCAACGGCAACCTCGTGCAGAACAACGCCGACGACTGCGGCATCACGCTGCCGTCGCACAACCCCAGCGCACTCGATGCCAACGGTGTGCCGCAACCGACGATGGGCGGCGTGTTCGGGAACACGATCAGCAACAACATGTCGTTGAACAACGGCCTGCACGGATTCGGAGCCGGCGTGCTGTTCGCCGCCGCCGGGCCGGGCATGGCGTCCTACGACAACACCGTGTCCGGCAACATCATCAACGGCAACGGCCTACCGGGCGTCGCGATCCACTCGCACGCCCCGAACCAGGACGTGTCGGGGATGATCATCCAGAACAACGTGATCGGGCAGAACAACTTGCTCGGTGACGGCGAGTTCAACGACCTCGTGACCACCGGAATCGGTGTCCAGTCGGCGACCGTCCCCCAGACGGTGACGATCAACGGCAACACCATCTACAACAACGTCACGCCGGTCTTCACGACCTCGAACGTGACGGTCGCCTGAACCTCTTCGTTTTGGCAGTACCGGCGATACACATCTGTATCGCCGGTACTGCCAGAATCCGTTCGGTCGTCAGGCGGTCACCCAGATCAGGACTTCGGCGCCCGTCGGTCCCGCGGTCAACGACGGCGAACCGGCGGCCACCAATCGAACCGCGTCGCCTTCGGCCAACGCACCTGCACCCTCGAGTGACGCGCCGCCGGCCGCGATGAACACGTGCACGTGGGGGCCGTCCGGCACCGTCACCGTCTCGTCCGGCTTCAGCCGTCCACCCCACAGCACTGCGTCGCGCTGACGGATCGAGATCGCAGCATCGTGTCCTTGGCCCGATGCGATCGGCTGCAACCCGCCCTTGTCGAGCTCGTGGTTGATGTCGAGTTGCTCGTACCCGGGGTTGATGCGTTCGGTGTCGGGCAGCACCCACATCTGCACGAAGTGGACGTCGTCCGCGGACGCCGGATTCATCTCGGAGTGCCATATTCCGGTGCCCGCGCTCATCCGCTGCGCGAGACCCGGATAGATCTCGCCGTGGTTGCCCTCGGAGTCCTTGTGCTCGAGTCGCCCTTCCAGGACCCAGGTGATGATCTCCATGTCCTGGTGCGGATGGGTGCTGAAGCCCGTGCCGCCGCGCACGCGGTCGTCGTTCGACACGAGCAGCAACCCGTGATGGGTGTTGGACGGGTCGTAGTGGTGGCCGAAGCTGAAGCTGTGGTGGCTGTCGAGCCAGCCCAGCTGGGTGTGGGGCCGGCTGTCGGCCCGGCGGATGTCGATCGTCTCGCTCATAGTTGACACATCAACAAGTTGTGGTCACGTCGCATTCCGTTCTCCGTAGTCGCCGAACGGCCGGTCCCGCTCGCGCACTGCCTCCCGCCAGCCGATCTCCTGGGCTCGGGCGACGAAGTCGTTGCCTTCCTGCGTGTGGCGGGCGACGCCGTCGAAGATGAACCCGAGCAGCCGGCTGGTGTCGGGCTGGTACTGGTGCCGGGCGACGTCGTTGAGCATCCACTTCATCATCTGGAGCTGGTTGAGCGGCAGCAGCGCGATGCGTTGTGCGAGTGCGTGCGCGCGATCGTGGAGGTCGTCGTCGGGGACGCACTCGAGGATCATCCCGACGTCGGCGGCCTCGCGCGCTGTGAGCTCGTCGCCGGTGAAGAGGTAGCGCTTCGCCCGTTCGAGACCCAGACGGGCGACCCACACCCACGGTGCTTCGGGCACGCCCCACACCCGCGCTGGCGGATAGCCGAAGCGGGCCGACTCGCCGGCGACGATGAGGTCGGCGTTGAGGATCATGTCGGTGCCGCCAGCGATGCACCAGCCCTGCACCGCGGCGACGGTCGGCTTCGAGATCGAGTGCAGCTTGGCGAACGTGTTGCCGAACCGTCCGATCATCTGCACGTCCATGACGGTGTCCCAGACGCGCTCCGGTGGTGCGGCGTTCGCCGCGGGCGCGGCGGTCGACCAGTCGAGGCCGAAACCGGCACAGAACGCCCGGCCTTCCGCGGTGATGAGCACGACCTTCACTGCGTTGTCGCGGTCCGAGTCGTCGAGGGCGGCATCGAGCTCGTCTCGCAACTGCGGCGTGATCGTGTTGAACTCGTCAGGGCGGCAGAGGACGAGGTTTCGCACTGCCCCGTAGTCTTCGATTCGAATCGCCTGTCCCATGCAGGGAGACACTATGAAGATCCACGTCGACGAGAGTCGTTGCGAGGGCCACGGACGTTGTTACGCCCTTGCCCCCGACCTCTTCGAGCCGGACGACATCGGCAACGGCCACGAGATCGGTGACGGCACCGTCGCGCCCGAGCAGGAGCACAACGCTCGGCTCGCGGCGCTCAACTGTCCCGAGCAAGCCGTGATCGTGGAGGAAGGCTGATGGGGCACCATCCGCCGGTCGAGGACTGGACAACGGACTTCGACCACACCGACGACGTGTGGGCCGCCGATCCCTATCCGATCTGGGAGGAGCTGCGCGAGACATGTCCCGTCGCGCACACCACGCGCTACGGCGGGGTGTGGCTGCCGACGCGTCACGAGGACGTTGCCGAGATCGCGTACGACACCGAGCACTTCACGTCGCGGAGCATCCTCGTCACCGAGTTCCGTCCGCCGATGGAGCTCGCACCCCGCGGGATCGCGCCGCCGATCTCGTCCGATCCGCCGTACCACAAGGGGGCACGCCGGCTGTTGCTGCAGCCGTTCGCGCCGCAGGCGATCGAGAAGCTCGAACCCTTCACTCGCGCGTACTGCGAGGAGTTGATCGACGAGATGCGCGGCCGCGACATCGTCGACGCCGCAGAGGAGTACTCGCAGCACATCCCTGTGCGTGTCATCGCGCACATGCTCGGCTTCCCGCAGGAGGACGCCGATCGCTTCCGTGGGTTCGTGAAGCACGTGCTCGAGGGCGTGTCGCTTCCGATGGAGGAGCGCGCCGAAGGGATGATGGTGTTGTTCGAGTACCTGCGCGATCAGGTGCAGGATCACATCGACAACCCGCGCGACGACCTCACCACGTTCTTGCTGAACCAAGAGATGGATGGCCAAGCCGTCGCGGTCGAGCAGGTCGGCGGCACGATCGCGCTGCTGCTCCTGGCCGGCATCGACACGACATGGAGCGCGATCGGCGCGTCGATCTGGCACCTCGCCGGACATGCCTCTGACCGAGAGCGACTCGTGAAGGAGCCCGCACTGCTGCCGACCGCGATCGAGGAGCTCCTGCGCGCGTACTCACCCGTGACGATGGCCCGCCTCGTGAAGGAAGACATGGACTGGCACGGCTGCCCGATGAAGGCCGAGGAGTGGGTGCTGCTGCCGTTCCCGTCGGCGAACCGCGATCCCGAGTTCTTCGAAGACGCGGACCAGGTCATCATCGACCGCGAAGAGAACCGTCACGCCGCGTTCGGCCTCGGTATCCACCGCTGCGCCGGGTCGCACTTGGCTCGCATGGAGCTGCGCGTCGCGCTCGAAGCGTGGCTCGAGGCCTTCCCGGAGTTCTCGCTCGCCGATCCCGATGCGGTGCAGTGGTCGGGCGGGCAAGTGCGCGGTCCACGCAAGCTTCCGATCCGCGTCGGCTGACAACATGGACGACATGGACGCAATCGACAAGGTCGCGTCGCCTTTCAGCCCGTTCGTCGGTCCGATCGAGCCGATCACCGAGTCCGACGACGAGATCCGGGCGATGCTCGAAGAAGCAGAGATCCCCCCGCTGCTACCGGCGCTCGCCTACCTGACCGGTGACCTGTCGCTGTTGCGCGACGACCTGCGGCCTGACGCGTTGATGTTGGCCATGCCCCAAGCCGGCTTGACCGACGAGCAGCTGGCCACGGCGCGCGAGCTCGCGCTCGACGCGATCATCCGCTTCCGCGACAGCGGGAGCCAACCGGCAGCGCCGCCGTCCGACGACGTGTTGCTGAAGCTGATGGAGTACGCGGTGGGCGGCTCCGACATGGCCGCGTACTTGCCGTTGCTCGAAGAAGAGCTCGCGATCCTCGGCGAGGACCGACGGGCGCCCGACTGGTCCTGGACGGCCGGCGACTTCAAGGTCGCCATCATCGGCGCGGGCATGTCCGGGCTGCTGGTCGCACACCGTCTGCGCCAGGCGGACGTGCCGTTCGTGATCTTGGAGAAGAACGCCGACGTCGGCGGCACGTGGTACGAGAACAGCTATCCGGGCTGCCGCGTCGACAACCCGAACCACAACTACAGCTACTCGTTCGCGCAGCGCCACGACTGGCCGTTCCATTTCTCCACACAGGACGTGCTGCTCGACTACTTCCAGCACTGCGCCGACGCCTTCCATCTCCGCGACTCGATCCGGTTCGAGACCGAAGTGCTGAGCGCGACGTGGGACGAAGACTCCGCGACATGGACCGTTCGGGTGCGCAACCCCGACGGCCGCGAGGAAGACCTCGTCGCCAACGCAGTGGTGAGCGCGGTCGGACAGCTGAACCAGCCGTCGCTCCCGGACATCCCCGGCCGCGACACGTTCGCCGGTCCGACGTTCCACTCGGCGAGGTGGAACCACGATCTCGATCTGCGGGGCAAGCGAGTCGCGGTGATCGGTACCGGCGCCAGCGCGGTGCAGTTCATCCCCGAGATCGCTGCCCTGCCGAGCGAGCTGCTCGTCTTCCAGCGGACACCACCCTGGTTCGGGCCGACGCCGGACTACCACGACGAGGTCTCGCCGGGGCAGAAGTGGCTGTACGGGCACGTGCCGTCCTACAGCGAATGGAACCGCTTCTGGATCTTCTGGCGCATGGGCGACGGCGCGCTCGAAGCCGTGCGCGTCGATCCCGAGTGGGAGCCGAAGGGCGCCTCGGTGAGCATGACGAACGAGTTCGCCCGGGTGATGCTCGGTGAGTACATCAAGATGGAGTTCGCCGATCGTCCCGATCTGCTCGAGCACGCGCTGCCGACGTATCCGGTCGGGTCGAAGCGCATGCTGCGCGACAACGGCGTGTGGGCCAGTGCGTTGAAGCGCGAGAACGTGCAGCTCGTCTGCGACCCGATCCGCGAGATCACGCCGACCGGCATCGAGATGCAGGACGGCACCGCGCACGACGTCGACGTCATCATCTACGGCACTGGGTTCAAGGCGTCGAAGTTCCTGACGCCGATGACCGTCACCGGACGCGGCGGCCTCGATCTGCACGAGCACTGGAACGGCGACGCTCGCGCCTACCTCGGCGTGAACATCCCGAGCTTCCCCAACCTGTTCTGCTTGTACGGACCGAACACGAACATCGTGGTGAACGGCAGCATCGTGTACTTCTCCGAGTGCGGCGTGCGTTACATCCTCGGCTGCCTCAAGCTGCTGAGCGACACCAAGCACCGCGCGCTCGACATCCGCAAGGACGTCCACGACGAGTTCAACGAGAAGGTCGACGCCGAGAACAAGTTGATGGCGTGGGGCTGGTCGGACGTCAACAGCTGGTACAAGAACGAGTACGGCCGTGTCGCGCAGAACTGGCCGTTCACGCTCCTCGAGTACTGGCAGCGCACCCTCGCACCGAATCCCGACGAATACGAGCTGATCGACTGATCGACCGACCGTTCTGCCGGTAGTAACGCGCGTTCAGCGCGCGTTACTACCGCACAAACGCCTATCTGCCGACGTAGTTCGGTTCGCGTTTCTCGAGGAACGAGGCGACGCCCTCGCGGTGGTCCTCGGTCTGGAACAACTGGCCGAGGGTGGACGACACCCACTTGCCGAGATCGTCCCAATCGGGATCCAGCGCGAGCCGTAGCCCCTTCTTGAGCTCGTGGACGGCGAGCGGCGGGTTGGCGGCGATCTCGTGCGCGAGCGTGAGCGCCGTCGGCAGCAACTGGTCGTGAGGAACGACGCGGGACACGAGCCGTAGCTCCTTCGCCGTGGCGGCGTCGATCACGCGGCCCGTGTAGAGCAGTTCCGCTGCGGTCTCTCGACCGACGAGTTGTGTCAGCCGTCCGATGCCGGCGACGTCACAGCACAAGCCGCGCTTCACGAACAGCTCACCGAACTTCGCCTTCTCCGACGCGACGCGGATGTCCGCCATCACAGCCAGCTCCATCCCCCACCCGACCGCCGCACCGTTCACGGCCGCGATCACCGGAGTGTCGGTGTGCAGCAGCGCATCGGCTGCAGGCGTGATGCGGGGTTCGGCCCGCAGGCCGCTCGCGATCTTCGGTCCCGCGGCCGCCATGATCTGCTTCACGTCGTCACCCGAGCAGAACGCGGGATCGGCACCGGTGATGATCAAGCAGCGCGCCGTCGTCGTCCGCACCACGTCCTCGAGCTCGGCGTACGTCGTGTGCGTGAGCGCGTTGCGGGCCTCGGGACGATTGAGCGTGAGGATGCCGACATCGCCGTCGGTCTCGTAGATGACCTCTTCGTACGTCATTGGATCCTCATCGCGGCTCGGTCCTCGCCTTCGGGATTTCGATACGGACGCCCGTCGGCTTCCATCACCACACGCACCAGTGCACCGGGGGTGATGTCGAACCGCCCTTCGTACGCGGGCGACACGGCTGTACCGCGTTGATAGCCGACCGTGAAGCCTGCAACCCCGAACGTGATGAAGACGGTGCGAGGCACGTGGCCCTGACCGACGGGCAGGTCGTCGTAGAACAGATCGATGTCGCCGGCGAACGGGGCCGTCGGCGTGAACACCACGCGCGCCACCACGGGTCCCGCCGGCAGCGGCACCTCCGACGACACGGTGGTGATGTCGGCGGCCAAGAAGTTGTACGTGTAGTGCAACCGGCTGTCCTTGAGATACACGCACCAACCGCCGGACTCGGTTCCCTGCGCGACGATCACACCCTCGGCGCCGCCCTCGGGCACCTGCAGCTCGGCCCACATCCGCCAACCTCGGTTGCGCAGGTTCGGCGCGACCGCCGGCGGCAGCGCGCCGATGCCCGGCCGGTACTCGTACCGATCACGTTGGTACCGACGATCGCCGCCGCGGCCCGACTGATTCGTGAGCGGCAGCACCTGGTACTTCTCCGCCTCGGTCCACCAGAGGTCGACCATCTCCTTGAGCTTGCCGGGCTCGGCCTCGGCGAGGTCCACGGTCTCGGAGAAGTCCTGGGCGACGTGGTACAGCTCCCACGGATCCTCGTCGAACGGCGCCCGCGGGTCGCGACCGTCGCCGTAGTCGACGTGCGGCAGCGGATGGAACACGACCGCCTTCCAGCCGTCGTGATAGAGCGCCCGACTCCCGAGCATCTCGTAGTACTGGGTCGTGTGCTTCGTCGGCGCGGTCGCCTCTTGGAAGACGTGCGCGAACGAGACGCCCTCGATCGGACGCTGGGTCACGCCGTTGATCTGTTCGGGCGCGTCGACGCCGACGAGATCCATGATCGTCGGCATCAGGTCGATGGCGTGCACGTACTGGTGTCGCGTCTCACCGCGCGCCGCGAGTCGCTCCGGCCAGTGCACGATCAGCGGATCGCACACGCCACCTTCGTGCGTCTCGCGCTTCCACCGTTTGAGCGGCGTGTTCCCGGCCCACGCCCAACCCCAGGGGTAGTGGTTGTGCGCGTGCGGCCCGCCGAGCTCGTCGATTCGGGCGAGGTTCTCCTCGAGCGACTCGGGCACGAAGTTGAAGAAGTACATCTCGTTGACCGACCCGCGTGGTCCGCCTTCCGCGGACGCACCGTTGTCGCTCATCACCACGACCATCGTGTTGTCGGTCTCATCGAGTGAGTCGATGAACGACAGCACGCGACCGACCTGCGCGTCGGTGTGCGTGAGGAAACCCGCGTAGACCTCCATCATCCGGGCGTAGAGACGCTGCTCGTCCGCCGACAGGGTGTCCCACGGCTGCACCCACGCCGGCCGATCCGAGAGCTTCGTTCCTTCCGGCAAGAGTCCTGACGCGACCTGGCGAGCGAACACCGCGTCGCGCCACTCGTCCCAGCCCTGATCGAACTTGCCGCGGTACGCATCGATCCACTGCTTGGGCGCGTGATGCGGGGCATGGCACGCGCCGGGCGCGAACCACAGGAAGTACGGGCGATCCGCCGATGTCGCGCGCAGATCGGTGAGGTAGGCGATGGCCTGATCGGCCAGGTCTTCGGTGAGGTGGTAGCCCTCGTCGGGCGTGCGGGGCGGGTCGATCTGGTGGTTGTCGTGCACGAGATCGGGGTGGTACTGGTCGGTCTCACCGCCGAGGAAGCCGTAGAAACGATCGAAGCCGCGACCGAGCGGCCACTTGTCCCGGGGTGCACCCATCGTCATCTCGCCGGCCGGCGCGAGGTGCCACTTGCCGACGCAGAACGTCGCGTACCCGACACCGCGCAGGACCTCCGAGATGAAGCCGCTGTCCTTCGGCACGTTCGCGTCGTAGCCCGGGAAGCCTGACGAGAACTCGACGATGCGGCCCATGCCGTTGGTGTGGTGGTTACGGCCCGTGAGCAACGCCGCCCGAGTCGGCGAACACAGCGCCGTGGTGTGGAAGTTCGAGAACCGCAACCCACCGTGCGCCAGCGCGTCGAACGTCGGCGTCTCGATGTCGGACCCGTAGCAACCGAACTGCGCGTAACCGACATCGTCCAGCAACACGATCACGATGTTGGGTGCACCCTCCGGCGCGGACGGCAGTGGCGGCCACCACGACGTCGACTCCTCGAGCGTGCGCCCGATCACGCCCTGATACGGCTGGTCAAACGGCATCCATCCACCCTTCGCTCACGACGCTGTCCAATCGGCTTACCAAATCCTGCCAACCTGTGTCTGATGCGGGTTCTGTTGTGTGACGACGACGCGCACCTTCGGGTGGTGTTGCGCGGCATCATGCGCGACCGCGGCCACGAGGTCGTCGGTGAGGCGGACACCGCAGGCGACAGCAAGGGGCTGGTGACGACGGCGAAGCCGGACCTCGTCCTGATCGACCTGTCGTTGCGCCAAGGCTCCGGTGCCGAGGTCGGCCGGATGGCCGCCGCCCACGGTTGCCACGTGATCGTCTTCTCCGCCTTCCTCGACAGCATCTCGGAGAAGGACTTCGCCGATGCGGTGATCGCCAAGCCCGACTTCCACGCGCTCGAAGCAGCCATCGACGCGCTGTCGATGCGAACGAGCAGCGGAGACAGGTGGGATCGCGGTCAACCCGACCGGCGCACCAGTTCGGTCACCGGACGAGACCTGCCCTACGCGCCCATCGACCCGACCGACGCGTTCTACCAAGCGCTCGACGGCGCCGTTCCGGGCGACACGTTGGTGCTCATCGACGTGCCCTCGGGCCCCGCCGACGCCGAGGCGCTCGCGGTCGTGGCCCGCGGTGTGATCCGCCCGCACGACCACCTGATGCTGCGGGGAGCCCAGGTCGCGCTGCTCCTCGTAGCCAGTTCGCCCGACGCGGGCAGCGCCGTCACCACTCGACTCACCACCGCCACTGCCGACACGGACTACGGCGAAGGGTGGACGTGGCGATCGAGGGTTCTCACCGCGGACGAGTCACCCGCCGAGGCCTACCAGCAGTTGCGACAGAGTTAGTGACCTGAGCACTACCGCGCGAGTCGTCCCGACAACAGCACGCGCTTGAACGGGAAGAAGTACGGCGATCGGTCGCCGATCTCGGCGACGTACCGAGCCCGGAACTCCTCGACGAAATCGTTCCAGCGATCAGGACCGAGCGGCTCCTTGAACCGCGTGAGCATCGTGCCCTTGACCCACTCGACCGCGTCGGACGTCGAGGCCAGCTGATGCGCGTACACCTGCAACCGGACTGACTGCGCGACGCAACCGAGATCGTCGAGCACCCGCGCGTACTGCTCGGGCGCCAGGACGTTGTCGGCGACCGGATCAGGCGGCGGGTCGGACAGGACCTCGGCGCCCAGCTCCGCTGCGATGCGATGCGTGGCCTGATCGGCGTTGGACGGCACCTGCACCGCGACCTGTCCGCCCGGCGCGAGCGAGCGGATCCATCGTGCGAGCACTGCCGGATGATCCGGCACCCACTGCAACGAGGCGTTGGCGAACACGATGTCGTAGCGCCCGGGCTCTTCCCACGTGCTGATGTCGCCGAGCTCGAACGTGACTACATCGGTCGCGTGCGCGGCGGCGTCGTTGATCATGGCCGGCGAGCTGTCCACGCCTCTCGTGCTGCGCGCGCCGAGGCGCGTGTGCAACGCCGCGGTCAGGCGACCGTCGCCACAGCCGAGGTCGGCCAGCACTGGCCCGTCGACCGGTTGCAGCAGGGCGGCGAGATCCCAGAACGGCTGCTCGCGTTCGTCGGCGAAGCGGTTGTACTGCGCGGGATCCCACGCGTCGGTGGTCATCGGCTCGCCTCGTCCTGCTGACGCCGGCGGATGATGTTGAGGGCGCTGCCGGCTTTGAACCATTCGATCTGTTCGGGGCTGAAGGTTTGGGTGCAGTCGAAGTCGATGGTGGTGCCGTCGGGTTTGGTGATCCGGCAGTGCACGGGCTGGTCCGGGGCCAGGTCGGCCAGTCCCACCACGCTGATGCGGTCGTCTTGGCCGATCTGGTCGTAGGTGCCGCGGTCGGCGAAGGTCAGCGGGAGCAGGCCTTGTTTCTTGAGGTTGGTTTCGTGGATCCGGGCGAAGGAGCGGGCGAAGATCACCACCCCGCCCCGGAACCGGGGTTCCATCGCTGCGTGTTCGCGGGAGGAGCCTTCGCCGTAGTTCTCGTCGCCGACCGCACACCAGCGCACCCCGGACTCGCCGAG
>DASUCS010000211.1:0-4757 GCA_036275935.1 Acidimicrobiales bacterium | reverse complement strand
TCGTGCTTGAAGTCGATCGACTGCTGGTCGTCGTCACGCGTGAGCGTGAGGGTGTAGTTGCCACCCGGCACGTTGCCCAGCGTCATGGTGGCGCCGTTGATGGGCAGTCCGAGGTCCAAGGTGCTTCCCGGCTGGACGGCGCCTCCGCTCACGCCCAACGAGTAATCCGCGTTGTCGTCGGAGACGCCAATCTCGACGTCCGGCGTCTCCGAGTTCGTCGACGTGAACGACACGTTGGTGGCGTCGGGTGTGACGGCGACGGTGCTCTTCTCGCCGGGTTGAAGGTTGACGTTGTCGACGTAGAGGTCGAAGCTCGGACCGATGACGCCGATCACCGAGGGGTCGGGCTCCTGCAGCCCGGTTCCGTCGAGGGTGATCGTGTACTTGACGCCGTCGGGCACCGAGTAGTCGGGTTCCGGGTTCTCCATCCAGTCTTCGTTGGCGAAGTTGCGCGACACGGTGGCGCCGGGGATCTCGTTCACGAGCTTGCCGTCGACGATCCCGAGCCGGTGACCGCCCTCGTCGGTGATCAACAGATGTCCGTGGTCGACATCGCCGCCGTCGAGGTAGACGTCGTCCATCGCCGGAGCGCCGTTCGCCTGGAGTGGGGTGGCGCCCGCGACGCTGTGCGCTCCCCCGCCGACGGTTCCGGACTTGCCGCAGAACGGACAGGGTTGGGTGCCGACCCCCGGACTGGTCGGATAGAGCAGCAGCGAGCCGGTGGTCGCGTCGCCGTCGTAGAGCTCGGACGGCTCGGACGGGTTGGTGGCCGCGTCGTACTTCCACGTGTTCTGGTTGCGATCGATCGTGAGCGCGCGTGTCACGCCGGGATAGTTGTTGTCGTAGATCAAGACGTTGAACACCCCGCCGCCCGCGTCCTCGACCGCGAACGGCGTGACCGCATGACCGCCCGACCCGTCGCGCTTGAAGATGGCGACGGTGTAGGTCTCGGTCGGATTCGGGGTGAGAACCTGCAGCAGCTTGTCGAGGATGTCGCTCGGCGTGCCGAGAACTCGCGCCGCGTTGACCGAGTCCAACTGCTGGAAAGACCACGTGTAGGCCAGCGCGTGCTGCAGCGCGTCGTTGGTCGGCAGCGACAACTGTGCGGTGGCCGACGCGCCGAAGTCGTTGGGGTCCTGCATCTTGCGCCACAGCAGTTCGCTCAGCACTGAGAACCCGTAGCAGTGCCCGCCCGCGATGGACTTGTTGACCTGATCCATCCACTGCTGTGCCTCGGGAATGAGATCGCACTTGCCGGTCGACGCGTCGAGACACACGCCGTCACCGAACAACTTTCGCACGTCGGGCGCGGCGAGGTTCACGGGCTCGGGCGTCACCGAACCTGCGCCGTAGTTCGGGAACGGAAAGCCGTCGGTCTGCGGGCGAAAGCCGTCGTCGGCGACCAAGGGTCCCTTCGGCGTGTACCCCGCCAGTGTCGGATCCGGGGCGGCGACCGCGGCAGGGTCAGCCGCTTTCGTAGGCGCCGCCGACGATCCGCCCGACGACGACTTCGCTGCAGGACTTCCCCCGCTGCTGCAGCTCGCCACCAGCATCGCAACCAACAAGATCCCCGCCCGGAACCTCCGGGTCTTCGCCATTGCCGGGTCAACCTACTGGTGCCGACCCTGGTGATCGGCGATCCATCCGATAGAAGTCAACGTCGTGGATCCGACCATCGCTCTGTCGGTCTTCCCGGTGATCTTCCTCGGCGAGCTGCCCGACAAGACGATGTTCGCCTCGCTGGTCCTGTCATCGCGAGGCCGACCACTCGCGGTGTGGTCGGGCGCCGCCGCGGCCTTCCTCGTGCACGTCATAGTGGCGACGACTGTCGGCGCCGGACTCTTCGCGCTGTTCCCGGAACGGGCGGTGGATGCGGTCGTCGCGGTGCTGTTCGCGGCCGGCGCGGGTTTCGCGTTCTGGGAGGCCACGCGCGAAGACGAGGTGGAGCTCGTCGAACGCGAGGCCGCCACCCACCGCCAGGTGCTCGTCACCGCCTTCGTCGTGATCTTCATCGCCGAATGGGGGGATCTCACCCAGATCCTCACCGCCAACCTCGCCGCTCATTACGGCTCGGCGTTGAGCGTCGGGGTCGGGGCCGTCTTGGCGCTGTGGGCCGTTGCCGCCATCGCCGTGGCGGGCGGCCGCGGTCTGCTGCGCTACATCCCGGTGCGCCGGGTCCGCCAAGTGACCGGTGTCGTGCTGTTGGTGTTGGCCGCGCTGTCCGCCTACCGGGCGATCCGAGGGTGAACGCGCGGTGAGCGATTGCTCCTTTTTGTCCGATTCCGCCTAACGTCTGGGCAGCGGGCTCGGGCGAGCATCGGCGGGGCGCTGGGGACTTCGTTGGCGGAACGCCGACGGGGAGGCGCAATGAACAAGGACCATCGTCGACCTGGTCGTCGTACACGACCGCGACTGCTGATCATCGCGACGCTCGCACTCGTGGTGGGCATCACGACACCGGCAGCCATCGCGGATACGCCCGATGGCGGGACCAACACCCTCGCCAGTCACCTCGTGCCGCGCGGCGTCGTGAACCTGACCAACCTCGCGCTCGACACGAGCACGCCGGTGGGCAATGCCCGGCACCTCGTGATCACCGCCGGCCACGCGGCGGCCGCGCCCGACGCCGGGGAGGTCGCGCCGCAGGCCACCGACACACTCGGCGGGAGCGACGCGCCGCAGAGCACGGTCGTCGACGGCGGGACCAACAGCACCGCGTTCAACGGGATCTCGAGCATCGACATGGAGACCGGCGGCACGGGTGCCTACGCCAACTCCAACGGCGTGCTCGAACCTCCCGATCAGGGACTGTGCGCCAACGACACCGACGTCATGGAGGCCGTCAATGACTCGTTGCGCGTCTACACGACGACGGGCACGGCCCGTACCGCGAAGTCCGTGCCGCTCTCGCAGTTCTTCGGACGGGCCGCCGGTGGTGTCACGGGACCGACCGACTTCATCAGCGATCCTCGCTGTGTGTACGACGCGACGACCGGCCGTTGGTTCCTCACGATCCTCGACCTCAATTCGGCTGCCTATCCCGCCTTCGTCGACGATCAGAACTTCATCGCGGTCAGCAAGACGAGCGACCCGATGGGTGACTGGAACATCTACAGCTTCGATGTGACGGACAACGGCCTCAACGGTTCCCCATTGCATCCGGGATGCGTCGGGCCGCCCCTTGGCGCGCTCACTGTCGCGGGATGCCTCGGTGACCAGCCGACGATCGGCATCGATCAGTACGGCGTGTACATCACCGACAACGAGTACGCCTTCGCCGAGGTCTTCCCGGTCGCGCTGCCGGTCCTACCCCCACTGCAGCAGATCCCGGTGCTGCGCAGCGGTGTCGCGCAGCTCTACGCGTTGTCGAAGCAACAGCTGATCGACGGCAAGGACACGACGCTCGTTCGCTACGACGCGGGCACGGTGCCGTTCCCCGGCCCCGCCGAGGACGGACCGTGGCAGTCGATCTCGCCGGCCACCGCCGTGCCCGGCGACGCGACCCCGACACCGGCGAATGGCGCCGAGTACTTCCTCAGCGACGTGGGACTCCCCGTCGGGCACAACGCCGGTCAGATCGTCGTGTGGGCGTGGACCAACACGAAGTCGCTCGGCACGAGCACGCCGAACCTCACGCTGCAACACACGATCATCAACACCGCGAAGCCGTCCGACACGTTCTTCGCACCGGACCCGGCTGCGCCGAGCTCCCAGGAGTTCGCGGCGTACCAGAAGGACGGACCCACACCGCAGGCGACAGCATCGGGCGACCCTGAGGAGTACCTCAACGCCAACGACGACCGAATGAGCTGGGTCACCTTGTCGAACGGGACGTTGTGGACCGCGGTCAACACCCAGTTGCCGGCGACCACGCCGGGCGCGGACGGACACGCCGGCGAGAACCGCGTCGGCATCATGTACTTCGCGGTCCGACCGTCACTCGCGGGCAACGTCCTCAGCGCAACCACCACCGATGGGTACGTGTCCGTGCCGAATGCCAATGTCCTGTTCGGCAGCATCGGACCGCGCGCCGACGGCGCGACGGTGATGACGTTCACGCTCTCGGGCATCGACTACTTCCCGAGCATCGCCTGGGCTCGACTCGATCAGGTTTCCGCCGGGCAGGGGCCGGACGTGCACGTCGCGCTGGCCGGCAAGGCGCCCGAGGACGGGTTCACCGGGCTCGGGTTGCTCGGAGGACAGGGCATCGGCCTGCCGGACGTCCCGCCGTGCGGGCCGTGCGTCGCGCGCTGGGGTGACTACTCGGCCAGTGAAGTCGCGCCCAACGGCTGCATCTGGGGCGCAGCCGAGTACATCCCGACCGGCGAACACGACAGCCTCGGCGCGACCGATTGGGGCACCGGCATCTCCCGCGTCTGCCCATAGCCGGTCACGCCGGCGATCGAGTCACACGTCGTCGAGCTCGGTGTGAGCGCGGTGGTCGGTGAACCGTTCCACGGGCGTTTCGCCCCGCCAGCTGTCACCGTGTGTCCAATCGGGCTGCTTCTGCGCGTGTCGCGCGTCGATCTCCGTCGCTCCGTCGTGCAGGTCGAGCAACTCGGCAACGAGGAGCGGCTCGGCGGGCGGGCGACGATCGTTCACGTGATCACGGACGACGTCCTCGAAGTGCTCGAGCAGTCCGTTGACCACGACCTGCTGCTGCGTGCCGATGCTGCAGCGAGCGCCGTCCGCCACCGTCGACACCTTCTTCCTCAACGTTGCGAGATCTCGTTCTGTCGCGTCCGACCGAGACACGC
>DASUCS010000210.1:0-4811 GCA_036275935.1 Acidimicrobiales bacterium | reverse complement strand
GTACTCGACGGACGCGTCGAACTACCGGCACACACCGATCGGTGTCGTCGTGCCGGAGACGGTCGAGACAGTCGTCGACGTCGCCGCTGTGTGTCGCAAACACGGCGCTCCGCTGTTGTCGCGTGGCGGCGGCACGAGCCTCGGCGGTCAGTGCACCAATGTCGCCGTGGTCGTCGACTGGTCCAAGCACTGCAACCGGCTGCTGTCGGTCGACGTGGAGCGGCGCACCTGCGTGGTCGAACCGGGGATCGTGCTCGACGAGCTCAACGAGCAGCTCGCACCGCACCGCTTGGAGTTCGGTCCGAAGCCGGCGACCCATGATCACTGCACGATCGGCGGCATGATCGGCAACAACTCGTGCGGTTCCACCGCGCAGCGCACCGGCAAGGTCGTCGACAACGTCGCGCGGCTCGAGGTTCTGCTCTACGACGGCACGCGCGCCTGGGTCGGGCCAACCGACGACGAGGAGTACGCGCGCATCGTGCAGGATGGCGGCCGTCTCGGAGAGCTGTACCGATCGTTGCGCGAGCTGCGTGACGACCACGCCGATCTGATCCGTGCTCGTTACCCGCAGATCCCTCGTCGCGTCTCGGGCTACAACCTCGACTCGCTGCTGCCCGAGCTCGGCTTCGACATCGCGGGCTTCCTCGTGGGGAGCGAATCGACGTTGGTCACCGTGTTGCGCGCAGAGCTCGAGCTCGTCCCCGTGGTCGCCGCGAAGGCGGTGATGCTGCTCGGCTACCCCGACATCGCGTCGGCGGGCGACGCCGTGCCCGACGTCGTGGCCTGTGACCCGATCGCGCTCGAAGGGCTCGACGACAAGCTCCTGCGCTTCGAGCGCGAGAAGCACTTGCACGCGGAGGCGGTCGATCTCGTTCCCGAAGGTGGGGCGTGGCTCCTGGTTCAAGTGGGAGGCACCGACAAGGCCGACGCGGACGACAAGGCGGATCGCCTGCTGGACGCGATCGGGCGTCATCGTGACGATCGGAACGTCACCTTCTACGACGATCCCCGGCACGAGCGCGAGCTCTGGGAGGTCCGGGAGGCAGGTCTGGCGGCCACTGCACGCACGCCGCACGGGCCTGACACCTGGCCGGGGTGGGAGGACTCCGCGGTCGACCCGAAGGATCTCGGCCGCTACCTGCGGGCGTTCATCGACCTGCTCGACCGCTACGGCTACTCGGCGGCCTCGCTCTACGGACACTTCGGCCAAGGGTGTCTGCATACGAGCATCCCGTTCGATCTGCGGAGCGCCGCCGGCGTCGCGGCGTTCCGAGGATTCGTCGAGGAGGCCGCCGATCTGGTCGCCAGCCTCGGGGGTTCGTTCTCCGGAGAACACGGCGACGGTCAGGCGAGGGGCGAGCTCCTCGGGCGCATGTTCGGCGAGGACGTCGTCGACCTCTTCCGATCCGTCAAAGCGCTCTTCGATCCCGACAACAAGATGAACCCGGGTCGAGTGGTCGACGCCGATCCTCTCGACACGGGACTGCGCCTCGGCGCCGACTACCGGCACGTGGCCGGGCCGACGTACTTCAGCTATCCCGAAGACAAAGGCGACTTCGGGCGGGCGGTGCTGAGGTGCGTCGGCGTCGGGAAGTGCCGACGCGACGGTGGGGGCGTCATGTGTCCCTCCTACGTCGCGACGCGCGAGGAGGAGCACTCGACTCGCGGGCGCGCTCGGTTGTTGTTCGAGATGCTCGATGGCGGTGCCCGGGGAGGGGCCGTGACCGACGGTTGGCGTTCAGAGGCGGTCCGCGATGCGCTCGACCTCTGTCTCGCCTGCAAGGGCTGTCGCTCCGACTGCCCGGTCGGCGTCGACATGGCGACGTACAAGGTCGAGTTCCTCGCGCATCACTACGCCGGCCGGCTGCGCCCGGCGAGTCACTACTCGATGGGTTGGCTGCCTGTCGCCGCGCTGGTGGCGGCTCGCGCGCCTCATCTCGTCAATCGACTGTTCGCCAACGGCGCCACCTCTCGGGGAATCAAGCGAGTCGGCGGGATCGATCAGCATCGCGAGCTTCCGGCGTTCGCGGATCGAACGTTGCGACGGGCGTTCGCAGGGCGGCCACACAGGAGCGACGGTCCGCTCGGCAGTGTCCTGCTCTGGCCCGACACCTTCACGAATCACTTCGATCCGGACATCGGCATGGCGGCGGCCGACGTGATCGAAGCCGCCGGGTGGGGAGTCACGATTCCGGACCGACCGTTGTGCTGCGGCCTCACGTGGATCTCGACCGGCCAGCTCGCCACCGCGCGCCGGGTGCTTCGACGGACCGTCACGGCGTTGCGCGACCACCTCCGCGCAGGTGGCCTGGTCGTCGGGCTCGAGCCCAGCTGCACGGCGGTCTTCCGTACGGACGCCGCCGATCTGCTGCCCGGTGACGATGACGTCGCGCGCCTTCGCCATCAGACGGTGACACTCGCCGAGCTCCTGCACGATCACACGCCAGGCTGGCAGCCGCCCCGCATCGATCGACGGATCCTCGTCCAGACGCATTGTCATCAGCATGCGGTGCTGCGCGACGTGGCCGACCGCGCCGTGCTCGCCGACGCCGGGGCCGATGTCGAGGTGCTCGACTCCGGCTGCTGCGGCCTCGCGGGGAACTTCGGGTTCGAGCGGGGCCACTACGACGTGTCGATGGCATGCGCGGAACGCGTCTTGCTCCCCGCGGTCCGGGGCGCCGCCCAGGACGACGTCGTCCTCGCCGATGGCTTCAGTTGTCGCACCCAGATCCGTCAAGGAACCAACGGTGCGCGGAACGCACTTCATCTGGCGCAGCTGCTGAGCCAGGCGCCGTGACGGCGATCGATCGACTCGACGTCGACGTCTACCGCATCCCCACCGACAAGCCCGAGGCTGATGGCACGTTCGCCTGGGACGCCACCACGATGGTCGTGGCTCGTCCGGCGACGGTCGACGCCGAGGGCATCGGCTACACGTACACGACCAGCGCGGCAGCGGAGTTGATCGCCGACCTGCTCGCGGCGGTGATCGTCGGGTCGGACCCCATGGACGTCCCGACGATCTGGACCCGCATGGTCGCCGCGATTCGCAACGTCGGGCGTCCAGGTGTCGCGTCGGCGGCGATCGCGGCGGTGGACATCGGTCTCTGGGACCTCAAGGCCAAGCTGCTCGGCCTCCCGCTGGTGACGCTGCTCGGCGCCGCTCGACCAGCGGTCCCCGTCTACGGCAGCGGCGGCTTCACCAGCTACACGGAGGCCGAGCTGTGCGATCAGCTCGCGAACTGGGTACAGCAGGACGGCATCGGCCGAGTGAAGATGAAGATCGGCACCGACTGCGGTGCACGGGAGAAACAGGACGTCGCGCGCGTGCAGGCCGCTCGGTCCGCCATCGGCGACGACGCCGAGCTGTTCGTCGATGCGAACGGCGCCTACGACGCGAAGCAGGCCATCCGGCTCGCAGGCGCGTTTCGCGAGGCGGACGTGCGGTGGTTCGAGGAACCGGTCTCGTCCGACGATCTCGCCGGATTGCGAACGGTGCGCGAGCAGACCGACATCGAGATTGCCGCCGGCGAGTACGGCGCCGATCTCGCGTACTTCCAGCGCATGTGCGGCGCGCGTGCCGTCGACGTCGTGCAGGCCGATGTGACCCGGTGCGCGGGGATCACCGAGTGGCAGCGGATCGCGGCCCTGGCGGCCGCACACGGTTTGGACATCTCGGGCCACTGCGCACCGACCGCGCACCTTGCGGTCGCGTGCTCGGTGCCGAACCTCCGCCATCTCGAGTACTTCCACGACCATGTCCGGATCGAGTCGATGGTGTTCGACGGCGCGAGGGGAGCGCGCGATGGCGCGCTGACGCCGGACCTCGACCGCGCCGGACTCGGCATCGCGTTGCGGCCTGACGCGGCGCAGTACCGCACAGACGAAACGGAGGGAACACAGCGATGAAGCATCAGGTCGTGGTCGTCACCGGCGCCTCGGCGGGCGTGGGGCGTTCGGTTGCTCGCGGCTTTGCCGAGCGTGGCGCGGACGTCGCGCTGCTGGCGCGTGGACAAGCGGGTCTCGACGCGGTCGCGAAAGAAGTGAGCGCCGCCGGCGGACGGGCGTTGCCGATCTCCGTCGACGTCGCGGACGCTGATCAGGTCGACGCGGCCGCTCGACGCGTCGAGGACGAGCTCGGGCCGATCGACGTGTGGGTGAACGACGCCTTCTCGTCGGTCTTCGCTCCGTTCACCGAGATCACGGCTGACGAGTTCCGCCGTACGACCGACGTCTCGTACCTCGGCTTCGTCAACGGCACGCGAGCCGCGCTCGCCCACATGCGCCCCCGCGACCGCGGCGTCATCATCCAAGTGGGCTCGGCACTCGCATATCGCGGCATCCCGTTGCAGTCCGCGTACTGTGGCGCGAAGCACGCGATCCAGGGCTTCACGGAGTCCGTTCGCTGCGAGCTGGGCCACGAGGGCAGCGGCGTGCGGATGACCATGGTGCAGCTGCCCGCGGTGAACACACCGCAGTTCTCCTGGGTGCTGTCTCGCCTCGGCCGCCGTCCGCAACCCGTGCCGCCGATCTACCAACCGGAGGTCGCGGCCCGCGCCGTCGTGTGGGCCGCCGACCACCCGCGACGGGAGTGGTGGGTCGGGGCGTCGACGGCCGCCACGCTGATCGCGAACGCGGTGGCGCCCGGTGTCCTCGATCGCTACCTCGCCCGGACCGGTTACGACAGCCAGCAGACCGATGAGCCCACGAGCCCGAACCGTCCGGCGAACTTGTGGCATCCGGTGGACGATCAGGACGACTACGGCGCTCACGGTTCGTTCGGTGACCGGGCACACGCACGCAGCCTC
>DASUCS010000209.1:0-8693 GCA_036275935.1 Acidimicrobiales bacterium | reverse complement strand
GGCGCGAGGCGCCGGCGTTCGGCCTGTGCTCATGGAGAAGGCTCGCGTTGCTCGCCCTCTCAGCGCGTACGGTGCTCGCGTGCGCACGCGAGCCCGGGCGGTCGTCACCGCGCTCGCCCTTGTGGTCGCCGGTGCCGGGTGCGGCGGTGGATCGAGCTCGGGACCGCCACCGACCATCGACCCGACGACGAGGGATCAGCTCGCCGTCGACGCGGCCGTGCTGCAGATGAGCGACCTGCCGGGCTCGTGGTCGACGAACCGTCCGGCATCGACGGCCTCCGATGCGTTGCCGTCACAGGACGACGTGCTGACGATCGCCGACGCGTGTTTCCCGACCCCGGACGGCATCACCGCGACGACGGCGCGCGAGTTCCTGAGCGGCCCGACGCTCGGCCATGTGCTCGTACGCGGCGTCGTCGAGAGCCATCGCGACGCGTCCACGATCGCCGGGAAGTTGCCGGCGTTCACGGCTGACGCCACCAAAGCGTGTGTGCAGACGGAAATCGAGAAGATCTTCCCCGGCGCGGCGATCACTGATGTGTCGGTCGTGCCGTCGCCGCCGGACAACACCGGCGACGAACGCGGCGGGTTCTTGATCAACGTGCACCTGGCGAGCGGAGAGAACTTCTTCATCGGCGAGGACGTCGTGTTCGCTCGCTTCGGTCGCTTCCGCGCCGCGTGCACCGTCGTCAACTTCGACACGCAGCCCGATCCCGCGCTGTGCACCAACGCCTTGGCGGCGACGGGCCGCCGGCTCGAGCAGACGCAGTAGCGGGCCGCTACTCCGAAAGGCGGTGGGCTCGCAGCTGTCGGCGTCGCCGTGGACGTTCAGGCGGCGTCGGCGGGGGAGGCGCGGGTGGTTGCGCCAACGGTGAGCTGATGCGTTGCCCCTCCGCGGGCCACCGTAGGATCGGGAACTTGATGCCGTCCGCGATCTGCACCATCACGGGTGACGGCATCTCGCCTCGAGCGAAACCGAGTGCCAGCCCGGCGAGCACGAGCGTGGTCACCAGCCACGTGATCGGTTGGTTCAGGAGGTCGGTCGCGTGCTTCGACGTTCGTGACAGCGACGAGGAGAGCCCGCTCGCCCAGTCGCGCAGGCGAGACAGGTTCGGTCCGTGCGCGGCCACCGCGTCGCCTGCGAGCGCGGCCTTCTTGATCGCCACCGAGTCGTCGGGCAACGCCTGCTGCTGCGGCGCGTCACCGAACGAAGGAGGCGGAGGCACGTTGTCGTCGGTGGTGATCGTCGGTCGGAACAGCGTCGAGCGCAGGCCGAGCCGCGACGCGAAGTTGCGGCCGTCGACCGCTTCCGGTCCGGCGGAACCGTCGAGCGTCACCTGGAGCGCACGTCCCGACGGGCCGGCTTGCCCGATGGCGACGTTCGTGAGCGTGCCCGGGTAACCGAAGCGGTTGGCGAGGTCGCTCAAGGCGATCTCCGCCCGCCACGGCAGCGGGTCCGGTGTGTCGTACTTGACGACCTGGAGGTACGGGTAGGCGCCGTCCGGGCTACCGAAGCCTTCGAGGGTCGTCGCGGTGATGCCGCCGGCATCCGCGGAGTACACCGTCGATGCGAGCTGCCCCTCGTACTCGACGACCTGACCCTGTGTCGCGTCGACGGCTGCGTTCTGTCCCGGGGACTCGTTGTCGGCGCCGACGTACACCTGGCACAGGTCGTAGTCGCAGAGCTCACCGCTCGACGACATGGCCCGCAGCGCGTAGGTGCGGGCGACGACGGCCTGCGAGCCGATGGCTTCGATCGGCCAGTTGCCCGGCACCTCGGCCATGCCCTTGAGGTAGGTCTCGACGTCGAGCTGGTTCACCAACCGCAGCGGTCCGCCGCCGGCGGTGGCCTCGATCAGCCCGCGGTAGTGGCGTCCGCGCTCGTTCACGCCGGTGACGCCGTTGGGAACGGCCCACACGGGGGCTCCCGCCGTCGACGAGCTCGGGCCACCGGGTGGCGGGGTGGTGCCCGGCGGGGCGCCGGGGTCGGACGAGGGTGGCGGGGACGTCGACGGTGGCGGGCTCGTCGACGGCGGCGTCGTGTCGGGCGGGGTCGTCGGAGGGCCGCACAGCAGCACGCACCCACCGCCTCCGCCACCACCGTTGCCACCGCCCCCTCCGCCGCCACCGTCGGGTGGCTGCGTCGTGGGGGGCGCCGGCGGGCAGGCCGGGGTCAGCGGCAGGCCACAGACCTGGGAGGCGGAGGCGGGTTGCTCCCAGCGCACTGCCTGGCCAACCGATTGGGCGGACACGAGCGGCGTCACGTGGTACGAGCCGTCGTACGTCACCCTCACGACGCCTCCGGGGCCGACCTGCACCGGGAAACCGGGCGCTTGGTCGCCGGACGGCGAGCTGCGGACCTCACCTCCCGACGGGAAGCTGAGCGTCGCCGTGTTGTCCGAGCTCGTGTAGACGGCCACCCGGATCGTGCCCGAACCGAGATCCGTCGCGAGCTGGGTGCCGGGATAGAACTTGGCGAGGATGTCCTCGTGGTGGGCGCCGGCGTCGGCCATGTACTTGGCGCCCCACTGCGCCAGCCCGACGCCGTGGCCGAATCCCTTGCCGTCGAGCACCACCACGGGGACCCCGGTTTGGGCGCGAGCCGAGAGCGGTGCGACAGCGAGTGCCGCGACGAAGAGGAAAAGGACGAAGACCCCCCGGCGCACTGTGCTCATCGAACCAGACCCCCTGGTGGGGGCCTATGGCCCGTTCGGGTCATTTTCGCCCCCATACGCACCAATCCCTGCACGGATGGTGGTCTCGCCGACCAGTTCCCTAACGTTGCGTAGGTGAGTCGCGGCCGTACGGCGAAGGTGCTCGTCCAGCACGTGGAGACGAACGGGGGTGAGCCCCACGTCCGCCGGCGGCCCGACGAGCTGATCGTCGAGGAGCCGCTCGAGATCCGACTCGACGGGCACCTGGTCACGACGACCATGCGGACGCCCGGCGACGACTTCGAACTGGCGGCGGGCCTCTGCCTCACGGACGGGCTCCTCGCCGGGGCCACGATCACCGGCTGCCGGTACTGCGGCGAATGCGGGAGCGCGGCCGAGACCGAGTTCAACGTCGTGACCGTCGAGACGGGCGGCCGCGCACCGGTGCCGAGGGCCCGCGTGGCCACGACGACCTCGTCGTGCGGTCTGTGCGGGTCGGCATCCATCGACGACCTCCGGGTGCGGCTGCACCCGTTGCACGACCTGGTGACGTTTCCGCTGGCGGTCCTCGCGGCCGCGCCGGATCGTGTGCGCGCCGAGCAAGGGCTCTTCGATGCAACCGGCGGAGTGCACGCCGCGGCCGCGTTCACCGTCGACGGTGACACCGTCGTGTTGCGCGAGGACATCGGCCGCCACAACGCGGTGGACAAGGTCGTCGGACGTCTGCTGTTCGATGACGCGCTGCCGGCGAACGAACTTGCGCTGTACGTCAGCGGCCGGGCGAGCTTCGAGATCGTGCAGAAGGCGTGGGCGGCGGGGTTCGCCGCGGTGGTCGCGGTGAGCGCACCCTCGAGCCTCGCGGTCGAGACCGCGCACGCGGCTGGTCTCACGTTGGCTGGCTTCGCGCGCGCCAACCAGATGAACATCTATTAGATGGAACCGCTCGAACCGTCTTCCGGCTGGAACGTCCTGCATCTGTTCTGCAAGCCGACGCCGTTGGCGGACCGCGAGGCGATCGTCGCCGCGATCAAGGCGACCCAAGCCGACGACCATCAGGTTGTGACCGCGACGATCCTCGGGCACAAGGCCGACTTGGCGGTGATGGCGCTCGGACCGGATCTCGTGCGGTTGCGCCGGCTGCAGACCGAGCTCGTCGCGGCCGGGCTCGACGTCGTCGACTCGTACGTCTCGCTCACGGAGATCTCGGAGTACGCGAAGGGTCTGCCCGACGAGATGAAGCAAGCCCGGCAGTACCCACAGCTTCCGCCGGAGGACAAGCGGGCGTGGTGCTTCTATCCGATGTCCAAGCGTCGCAACGTCGAGCAGAACTGGTACACGCTCCCGTACGAGATGCGGGAGCAGCTCATGCACGGGCACGGCAAGGTCGGTCGTACGTTTGCCGGACGCATCCTGCAACTCATCACCGGGTCCACCGGGCTCGACGATTGGGAGTGGGGCGTCACGCTGTTCGGTGTGCATCCCGACGACTTGAAGGACGTCGTGTACACGATGCGTTACGACGAGGCATCCGCCATCTACGCGGAGTTTGGACCGTTCTACACAGGCGTCGTCGGGACGCCCGAAGAGGTCTTGAGCGAGCTCGCCCTCACCTGAGTCGGCTCGGCGGTACAGTCCGCGCTCGGTGGGATCCACTCGACGCCGCGTCGCGACGTTCGCCGCGCTGCTCGTCGCCTGGCTCGCGTTGTCCGTCGTGTCGGCGATGGCCCAGTCGTCCGCGCCGTCCGACTCGTCGAGCGGCAGCTCGTCGTCGTCATCGTCGTCCTCATCGTCCGCGAGCTCCTCTTCGTCCAACGAGGACACGGGAACCGACGTCCACGGCAAGCTGACCGACTCCAAGGGCACCTCGGACACCAAGGACGACACGCCACTCGTCGGCGTGCGCATCAAGGTCGTCGACGCCAGCGGCAAGGAAGTCGGATCGGACGAGACCAAGGACGACGGCAGCTTCCGCATCTCGCTGCCCGGCGAGGGGTCGTACACCGCCACGCTCGACACCAGCTCGTTGCCGAAGGGCGTGAAGGTCGACGAGGCAACCGCGACGCGCGCCTTCTCGGTGAACCCCGAGCAGTCGCGCACGTTGTTGTTCCCCGTGAACATCGCGGCCCGGAGCACGACCGGTACGTTCGACCAGTTCCTCCAGGCGCTGGTTGACGGGACCAACTTCGGTCTCATCATCGCGATGTGCTCGGTTGGGCTGTCGCTGATCTACGGAACGACCGGTCTGGTGAACTTCGCGCACGGCGAGCTCGTGACGCTCGGCGCGATCCTCGCCTACTACCTGAACTTCAGCTTCGGCTGGCCGCTCATCTACGCCGCACTCGCCGCGGTGGTGCTCACCGCCGGGTTCGGCTGGCTCCTCGACGCGGGGTTCTGGGGACCGCTGCGCCGTCGCGGCACCGGGAACATCGCGATGATGGTTATCTCGATCGGCGTCGCGCTCTCGGCGGTGAACCTGTACCTGTACATCTTCGGCGGGCTCACCAAGCCGTACACCGACTACCACGCGCAACGCGCGTGGGAGATCGGCTCCATCGACCTCGCGCCGAAGAAGTTCGCGAGCACCGTGATCAGTCTCATCGTGCTGATCGCGGTCGCGACCGCGCTGCAACGAACGCGCACCGGCAAGGCGATGCGGGCGATCTCCGACAACCCGGATCTCGCCGCGTCCTCCGGCATCAACGTCGACTCGGTCATCCGCCTCGTGTGGTTGTTCGGTGCCGGTCTCGCCGCACTCGGCGGGATCCTGTTCTCGATCAGCCAGGACGTGAACTTCGAAGAAGGCTCGAGCATCCTGCTGCTGCTGTTCGCCGCGATCACCCTCGGCGGGCTCGGCGCGGCCTACGGCGCGCTCGTGGGCGGCTTCGTCATCGGGCTGTTCGTGAACGTGTCCACGGTGTGGATACCGACCGAGCTGAAGAACGTGGGCGCGTTGTTGGTGCTCGTCCTCGTGCTCCTCGTCAGGCCGCAGGGCATCCTCGGACGCGCGGAACGGGTGGGGTAGCGCCATGGATTGGGGTTCGATCTTCCGCAACGGCGGTCAAGCCGCGTTCGGACCGGTTGCGATCTACACCGCCCTCGCCGCCATCGGCCTCAACATCCAGTTCGGCTACACGGGGCTGCTCAACTTCGGTCAGGCCGCGTTCGCCGCGGCCGGTGCGTACGGCATCGCGGTGTCGGTGACGACGTACGGCTTGTCGTTCTGGACCGGCGTCGCGATCGCGTTGTTCGCATCGATCATGTTGGCGATCGTCCTCGGCGTGCCGACGCTGCGCTTGCGTTCGGACTACCTCGCGATCGTCACCATCGCCGCCGCCGAGATCGTCCGGCTCATCGTGCGCTCCGTGCGCTACACGGCGACCCTCGGCGGCACCGACGGTCTGCAGGGATTCACTGGCCGCTTCTACGAGATCAGTCCGCTGCACGGCAACGAGTACGGGTTCTGGTTCATCAAGTACAGCCGCGACGACACGTGGATCTCGATCGTCGGCTGGTTGCTGGTGGCGTTTTGCTGTTTGGTGACGTTCCTGCTGATCCGTAGCCCGTGGGGACGCATCGTGAAGGCGATCCGCGAGGACGAGGACGCCGTTCGCAGTCTCGGTAAGAACACCTACTGGTACAAGATGCAGAGCCTCATCCTCGGCGGCGTGTTCGGTGCGTTCTCGGGCATCGTGTTCGCGCTCTCGAAGCACTCGGTGAACCCCGACGACTACGCCACCAAGTTCACGTTCACGGCGCTCGCGGTGCTGATCCTCGGCGGGACGGCGCGGGTGATCGGTCCCGTGATCGGGGCGATCATCTTCACGGGTGCGCTCCAAGCGGTCGACGTGTTCACCCGCGAAGCCATCCGAGTCGGCTACCTGCCGTCGTGGCTCATCGACGACAGCAAGGTGGCCATCGTGCGTCTGATCTTCGTGGGGCTCGTGATCGTGCTGCTGATGATCTTCCGACCGCAAGGGATACTCGGCGATCGACGAGAGGCACTGATCCGTGACCGCTGAGCCCGCGGCGCCGGCGCGCTGGACCGAGGGCGTGCAGTGCACGCCCGGCGTGTCCAAGCCCGATCCGATTCTCGTCGTGGACAACGTGCGGCGGTCCTTCGGCGGCCTGATCGCGGTCGACGTCGACCATCTCGAGATCCAACGGGGCGCGATCACGGCCTTGATCGGTCCGAACGGCGCCGGCAAGACGACGTTGTTCAACCTCCTCACCGGATTCGACAAGCCGCAGGAAGGTCGCTGGACCTTCGGCGGTCGCGACGTCACGGGCCTGCCTGCGTACCGTGTGGCTCGTCTGGGGATGGTGCGCACGTTCCAGCTCACGAAGTCGCTCGCGCTGCTGTCCGTCATCGAGAACATGAAGCTCGGCGCGGTCGGTCAGCGGGGCGAGCGGATGTTCACCGGGCTGTTGCGTGCGCTCTGGCGCTCGCAGGAGCGAGAGATCGAAGAGCGGGCCGATGACCTGCTGGTGCGGTTCAAGCTCGCCCACATGCGCGAGGAGTTCGCCGGTTCGCTGTCGGGCGGCCAACGCAAGCTGCTCGAGATGGCGCGCGCGCTGATGATGCAGCCGAACCTCGTGATGCTCGACGAGCCGATGGCCGGCGTGAACCCTGCGCTCACGCAGTCGCTGCTCGAGCACATCAAGGACTTGCGGGCTGATGGCATGTCGGTGGTGTTCGTCGAGCACGACATGGACGTCGTCTACGACATCAGCGACTGGGTCGTCGTCTTGGCCGAGGGGCGCGTGATCGCCGAAGGTCCGCCGAGCGTGATCGGCTCGAACCCCGAGGTGATCGACGCGTACCTCGGCACTCATCACGACGCGCCCGAGACCGTCGAGGAGGAAGCGAAGCGTCTGGCCGAGGCCGAGGCGATCATCGCGGAGGAGACCGGTCTGCCCGAAGAAGCCATCACGGGCGAGACGAAGGAGCCCGACGATGTCGACGAGTGATCGGGCTACGCCGTCGGAGGTCGAGCTCGTGCCGAGCGATCCCTGGCAGGGCCCGCTGCTCGAGGCGAAGGGCGTCGTCGCCGGCTACGTGCCGGAGGTGAACATCCTCAACGGCTGCAACCTCACGCTGCAGAACGGCGAGCTGGTCGGGATCATCGGACCGAACGGCGCCGGCAAGTCGACGTTGCTCAAGGCCCTGTTCGGGCTGATACCGATCCGCGGCGGATCCGTCGTGCTGCGCGGCGAGGACATCAGCGGCAAGCGAGCCCACGCGTTGGTGGCGCGTGGGCTCGGCTACGTCCCGCAGACGAACAACGTGTTCCCGCGGCTCACCGTCCAGGAGAACCTCGAGATGGGGATGTACCAACGTCCCCGCGAGTTCCACGCAAGGTTCGAGTACGTGTGCGAGCTGTTTCCGTTGCTGGGACAGCGTCGGTCGCAGCGCGCGGGCTCGCTGTCCGGTGGTGAGCGCCAGATGGTGGCGATGGGACGCGCGTTGATGATGGACCCCTCGGTGATCCTGCTCGACGAGCCGTCCGCCGGTCTGTCGCCGGCGTTCCAGGACGAGGTGTTCATTCGGTGCCGGCAGATCAACGAGCTCGGCGTGTCGATCATCATGGTCGAGCAGAACGCGCGCCGGTGCCTGCAGATCTGTCACCGTGGCTACGTCCTCGACCAGGGTGCGAACGCCTACACCGGCTCCGGCGACGAGCTCCTCGAGGACCCCAAGGTCATCGAGCTCTACCTGGGCACCCTCGCCAAAGCCCGCTGACCTCCTTCCAACTCGCATCCCACCGCGCCTTCACGGTCGGTCCGGGTGGCCCTGAACCTGTGTGCTGCGCACGCTGCGAACCACGTCAGAACTCGGGTGCTTGCCGTGGGATGACGGGGTGGTTCTCCGCTATCGGCTCCGCACACAGAACACCGGGCCCCCCGCACCCGGGGTTTTGATGGCCATCCACTAAAGAGAGCTGTGCCGGTCGGAACGCGTTGAGCGTCCCGACGCGGCCGCCTCGTCACACTTCGGCGCCGCGACGCGCCCTTCACGTTCGTCGTTGAGGACACCGCGTC
>DASUCS010000208.1:0-6678 GCA_036275935.1 Acidimicrobiales bacterium | reverse complement strand
GCCGGAACCAGTCGGACGAGGGACCGGACGCGAGCTCGTCGACGTACTCCTCGAGCTCCCACTTCGCCACCCGCCACGCGAAGTACGTGTAGCTCTGGCTGAAGCCGACCTCCGCCAGCTTCGCCATCACGCGCGGCCGAGTGAAGGCCTCCGCCAGGAACAGGACGTCGGGGTGCTCTGTGCGCACCGCACTGATGACCCAGTCCCAGAACGCGAACGGCTTCGTGTGGGGGTTGTCGACGCGGAAGATGCGGATGCCGTGCGCGATCCAGTGGTCGAAGATGTCCTTGCACGCGTGCCACAGCGCGACGCGGTCCGACTCCTTCTCCGGCCAGAAGTTGATCGGATAGATGTCCTGGTACTTCTTCGGCGGGTTCTCCGCGTACGCGATCGAGCCGTCCGGTCGATGGTGGAACCACTCGGGATGCTCGGTCACCCAGGGATGGTCGGGTGAGCACTGCAGCGCGTAGTCGAGCGCGACCTCGAGACCGACTGCCCGGGCTTCGTCGACGAAGGCGTCGAAGTCGTCGATCGTGCCGAGATCGGGATGCACCTCGGTGTGACCACCTTCCGCCGCGCCGATCGCCCACGGGCTCCCGGGGTCGTCGGGCCCGGCGCCGACGGTGTTGTTCGGACCCTTTCGGAACGTGCGCCCGATCGGATGGACCGGCGGGAGGTACACGACATCGAAGCCCATCGCCGCCACGGCGGGGAGCCGCTTCGTCGCTCCCTGCAGGCCACCTTCGCTGCGCGGGAACAGCTCGTACCACGCGCTGGTGCGCGCCCGCTCACGGTCGACCCAGAGCTTGCGCGACTTCGTACGGGTGAGGTCGGTCGGGTCGGTGACTTCTCTGAGCAGCGCGGCGACGTGCTCGTCGAGCCCCGCGGTCAGGCGCTGGTCGAGCGGCAGCGACGAATCACGCAGTCGTTCGGTCGCGGCGTTCAACACCTTGCGAATGGACTTGTCGGCCCGCTTCGTCAGCCGGTCGAGCAGCTGCACGCCTTGTTCGAGGACGACCTCGAGCTCGGGATCGTTGACGGCCGCCTTGATCTCGACGTCGTGGCGCCACGTCGCGAAGCGATCGGTCCACGCCTCGATCTGGAACTCGAACATGCCGACGCCGTCGGGCACGAGCGTGCCGCTCCACAGGTCGAGGCCCGGTTCGGCGAGCGTGAGCAGGGACGAGTCCCATCCCGATTCACCGTTGGGCCGCCATCGCACTCTGGCGCCGAGGATGTCGTGCCCGTCCCGGTAGATCTCTGCGGTGACGGGGACTCGCTCCCCCACGACAGCCTTGGCCGGGGCCGACGTGGGCGTGCGCGGGTGGACGTCGTCGATGATGATCGGCGGGAGCACGGGTCTAGGCGTACCACTCTTCGACACCATCTCACTCGCCTTCGGCTCGCTCGAAGGTGCTGTCAGGCGGCCGCCTGGTCGCTCCGCTCCCCGCGGCGGCTGCGCCTGACCTGCCACGTTGCACTCACACGACGCAGGCGCCCCAGCATGGGCCTCACAGGACCACGACGCTTCTGAGCACCTCTCCGCGTTCCATGCGGTGGAAGGCCTCTTCGACCGCGTCCAGCGCGATCGTCTCGGAGACGAAGCGTTCGAGGTCGAGCCGGCCCTGGAGGTGCAGGCCGATGAGCATCGGGAAGTCCCGGCTCGGCAGGCAATCGCCGTACCAACTCGGCTTCAGCCTGCCTCCGCGACCGAAGAACTCGATCATCGGCAGCTCGATCTTCATGCTCGGGTCGGGAACGCCGACCTGCACGACCGTTCCTGCGAGATCTCTGGCGTAGAACGCCTGCTCGAACACCTCGGGCCGACCGACCGCCTCGATGCACACATCTGCGCCGTTGCCGGCGGTGAGCTCGCGGATCGCCTCGATCGGATCGGTCTCCTTCGAGTTGACGACCGCAGTCGCACCGAACTGGCGCGCACCGTCGAGCTTGCCGCTGTCGATGTCGACACCGATCACGATGGACGCGCCGGCAAGGCGCGCGCCGGCGATCGCTGCGCAACCGACGCCGCCGCAGCCGAACACGGCGACCGAATCGCCGCGGCCGACCTCGCCGGTGAACATCGCCGCGCCGAGCCCGGCCATCACTCCACAACCCAGCAGGCCTGCGACTTCGGGCTTCACCGCCGAGTCGACCTTCGTGCATTGCCCCGCAGCGACCAAGGTCTTCTCGGCGAACGCCCCGATGCCCAGGGCCGGCGACAGCTCGGTGCCGTCCTCCAACGTCATCTTCTGCGTGGCGTTGTGGGTCGAGAAGCAGTACCACGGCCGCCCGCGCCGGCACGATCGGCACTGACCACACACGGCCCGCCAGTTCAGGATCACGAAGTCGCCCGGCCCCACGTCGGTCACGTCGGGGCCGACGGCTTCGACGACCCCGGCCGCCTCGTGGCCGAGCAGGAACGGGAAGTCGTCGTTGATGGCGCCCTCCCGGTAGTGCAGGTCGGTGTGGCAGACCCCGCACGCCTTGACCTGCACCAACGCCTCGCCCGGACCCGGATCAGGAACCACCACGGTCGTCACCTCGACCGGTGATCCCTTGGCTCGCGCCACCACCCCTCGGACCTGCTGTGCCATGGGGTTCGATCCTAAAGATCCTCGTTCAAGAGCGCGGCCCCACGATCCGATCAACCTTGGAACGACCGGGAGATATCACCATTTCCAAGCAGCACGCCCGTGAACGCCGCCCGCTGATGCGCGACGACCCTCGCGCGGCGCGCGACCTCGCACTGATCGTTGTGAGCGTGATCGTCGTCTCGCTGGTCGGGATCGAGACTCGCCTCGTGGATCGAGTGCTGGACGTCGCACCGTTCGGGGTCAAGAACCTCAACGGGATCATCCCCATGCTGATGGCCGTCCCGGTGGCAGCCACGATCTTCTCGTACCGGCGATACCGGGACGCCTCGTACGCCCGCGGCAAGCTCGCCCTGCTGTCGATGCAGGATGCGCTGACGGGGCTCCCCAACCGGCGCTCCCTGCCGGCGTGGTACGACCGCGGTGCTCGTCGTTCGCTCGAAGACGGGTCGAACATGGCGGTGCTGTTCGTCGATCTCGATCACTTCAAGAGCGTGAACGACCAGCACGGTCACGACGTCGGCGACCAGTTGCTGGTCGAGGCAGCTCAGCGAATGCGCATGGTCGTCCGACCGAGCGACAGGGTGGTCCGCTACGGCGGCGACGAGTTCGTGATCCTCGGCCTGTACATCGCGGCTGGACCCTCGGCCAGCCGGTTGGCAGAACGCGTGATCGCGGCACTCGAGCAACCGTTCGAGATCGGCCGTCGCTTCATCGAGATCTCGGCGAGCATCGGTATTGCGGTGGTCAACGAGCACACGGATCCGATGGAAGACGTGCTCGGCGCGGCGGACGCCGCCATGTACGAAGCGAAGGGCCTCGGCTCCGGGAAGTACGTGGTGGTCGACTCGGTGCGCAACGCCTACTCCGGCCGGCGGGCGAAGCAGTTCGAGGAGCTGCGCGACGCGCTCGAGCAAGGGCAATTCGTCCTTCACTACCAGCCCATCGTTTCGGTTCACAACGCCGCACTCACCGGCGCCGAAGCGCTCATCCGGTGGGAGCATCCCGAGCGAGGACTCGTGTTCCCCGGAGATTTCATTCCGGACCTGGAGATGAGCGGCCTCATCGTCCAGGTCGGGAACTGGGTGCTCGAAGAGGCGTGCCGGCAAGCGCACGAGTGGCACCTCGCGTTCCCTGATCAGGTGTTCCAGGTGAAGCTCAACGTGTCGGCGAGCCAGTTGGCGCACGAGAGCTTCCACGAGTCGATGGTCTCCGCACTGAACAGAACCGGCGTGCGTTCCGATCGAATCTGCTTCGAGATCACCGAGAGCGCGTTGATGCACGACGTCGCCGGTGCGTGGAGCAAGCTGCGCAAGGCCAAGGACAGGGGAATCGCGCTGGCGCTCGACGACTTCGGTACCGGCTACTCGTCGCTGACTCACTTGCGCCGGTTCAACTTGGACTTCTTGAAGATCGACAAGTCCTTCGTCGACGGCTTGGGCCGAAACCCCGAAGACACCGCGATCATCGAGCACGTCATCGGCCTCGCCCACACGCTCGGCCTGCGCGTCGTCGCCGAGGGCATCGAGGAGGAAGCGCAGTACAAGGCGCTCCGGGGTCTCAGTTGCGACTACGCGCAGGGCTACTACTTCAGCCGTCCGCAGCCCGCGGAGGTCATCACACAGCTGCTCAAGCTCGCGTCATCGCCGAACCCGTCATCGACGGACGCCTCGACGGGTGCGACGCTCGCTCCGGCGCTCGCCGGAACGCTCATCCGCGCTTCCTGAGTAGGTTCGCGCCCATGAAGGCGTTGCGCAGCTTCACGGTGCGTCCGAGCCTGCCGCCCGAGCTGAACGCGCTCGAGACGCTGGCGATGAATCTGCGCTGGTCGTGGGACGACCAGACGAGGGATCTCTTCCGGTGGGTCGACCCAGAGCAGTGGGACGCCAGCATCCACGATCCCGTTCGCCTGCTGGGGCTCGTGCCACGCGCCCGGCTCGACGCACTCGCCGCGGATCCAGGGTTCATGCGGTTCCTCGACGAGGTCCACACCGAGCTCGAGGGCTACCTGTCGAAGCCGCGCTGGTTCCAAGCACGCGAAGGCACGACCGCGCTGCGCTCGATCGCGTACTTCTCGCCCGAGTTCGGTATCGCCGAAGCGCTCCCGCAGTACTCCGGTGGCCTCGGCGTGCTGGCCGGCGACCATCTGAAGGCATCGTCTGACCTCGGCGTTCCGCTCGTCGGCGTCGGACTCTTCTACCGTCACGGCTACTTCCGCCAGGAGCTGTCGGTCGACGGTTGGCAGCAGGAGCGCTATCCCGACCTCGACCCGTACGCGATGGCGGTGACGTTGTGCGACGGCGAGCGCGTCGAGGTCGACCTCGCCGGTCAACGGCTGCTCGCACAGATCTGGCGTGCCGATGTCGGGCGCGTGCCGCTGTACCTGCTCGACGCCGACGTGGACGAGAACCCTCCCGAGCTGCGCCAGGTGACCGACCGGCTCTACGGCGGCGACGTCGAGCACCGGCTGCGCCAGGAGATCCTCCTCGGCATCGGTGGCGTGCGCGCGCTGCAACGCAGTGGCGTGCCAGCACAGGTCTTCCACACGAACGAGGGCCACGCCGGGTTCCTCGGTCTCGAACGCATCCGGCAGGCGATCGTCGAACACGGCCTGTCGTACACCGACGCGATCGAAGCCGTCCGTGCCGCATCGATCTTCACCACGCACACGCCGGTGCCCGCTGGCATCGACCGGTTCCCGCGCGAGTTGATCGAGAAGTACTTCTCGCGGTGGGCCGACGAGTGCGGGCTCACGATGGACGACTTGATGCGGCTCGGTCATCGCGCCGGCGATCCGCCGACGGAGCGTTTCAACATGGCGGTGATGGGCCTTCGTCTCGCCGGCCGTTCGAACGCGGTGTCGAAGCTGCACGGCGAGGTCAGCCGCGAGATGTTCAGCGACCTGTGGCCCGACGTGCCGACGGAGGAGATCCCCATCACCTCGGTCACCAACGGCGTGCACGCGAAGACGTGGGTGTCCGCGGAGATGGCGGACCTGCTCTCGCGCTACGTCCTGCCGGAATGGGACGAGGCGGGCCCTGATCGGTGGGATCGCATCGAAGAAGCTCGCGACGACGAGGTCTGGCGAGCGAAGGAACAAGGTCGCGAGCATCTCGTCGACTTCATCCGCCGGCGGTTGCGCGAATCTGCCCTCGCGCGCGGGTTGTCACCGTCGGACGTCACGTGGTGCGACGAGGTCCTCGACGGCAAGACGTTGACGATCTGCTTCGCACGCCGGTTCGCGACCTACAAGCGGGCGACGTTGCTGTTGTCACAACCCGAGCGCCTGCACTCGTTGGTGCTCGCCGGCGACCGTCCTGTTCAGTTCGTGTTCGCGGGCAAGGCGCATCCCGCCGACGACACCGGCAAAGAGATGATCCGCGAGATCGTGTCGTTCGCGGCCGACCTCGGCATCCGCCACCGCTTCGTGTTCCTCGAGGACTACGACATCGCGGTCGCTCGCTCGCTGTACCAGGGCGCCGATGTGTGGCTGAACAACCCGCGTCGTCCACAGGAGGCGTGCGGCACGTCGGGCATGAAGGCCGCGCTCAACGGCGCACTCAACGCGTCGATCCTCGACGGCTGGTGGGACGAGCTCTTCAACGGCGAGAACGGCTGGGCCATCTCGTCGGCCGAGCAGCTCGACGACGACGAGCGGCGCGACGAGCTCGAAGCCAACTCGCTGTTCGAGATCTTGGAACGGCAGATCGTTCCGTTGTTCTACGAACGATACGAGGGCCCCGTACCGCGACGCTGGGTGCGGCGCGTCAAGGGCGCGTTGCGTTCCCTCGGCCCCCAGGTGACTGCCGCGCGCATGGTGCGCGACTACGTCGAGGAGCTCTACGAGCCAACGGCGAAGCAGGCGGACCGGTTGTCAGACGACGCGTTCGTCCCGGCCCGCGAGCTCGCGGCATGGAAGGCGCGCGTGCTCGCCGCGTGGGACGGCGTCGAGATCCTGTCGGTCGAAACCGACGTCTCCGTCGCGAGCCTCGGCACGGACCGCTCGGTCGAGGCCGAGATCGCGCTCGGGTCGCTCGAGGCCGGTGACGTCGAGGTGCAGCTCGTGCACGGGCCTGTCGGTCAG
>DASUCS010000207.1:0-14819 GCA_036275935.1 Acidimicrobiales bacterium | reverse complement strand
GGCCAGGAGCTCGGCGCCGTTGATCGTGGGCTGCCCGGCGGCCGTACGGGTCTCGTTCTCCTTGTCGATCGCTTGACGGACCGCAGGGATGTCTCCGGCGAGGACCTGTTCCGCGATCGGGCGATGCTCGGGTGGAAGCTCTTCGAGCAAGGCGTTGCGGGACGTGCGCCCCGGGCGCAGCCGCTTCGGCTTGGGCTTGGCAGGGGTTTCGGGACGCGAGCGCAGTGGGCGCCGATCGGCTGTTCGCTGCGGCCGCTCGGTTCGCGGCGGACGTTCTGGGCGTTCGGAGCGCTCTGGGCGCGGGCTGCGCTCGCGGGGCGGTCGACCCTCGCGGTCGCCGTCCTTGCCGCGGTCGTCGCGCGGCTTGCGGTCACGCGGGCCGCGATCCGGACGGTCACCTCGGTCACCGCGATCGCGACGATCGCGGCGGTCACGTCGATCGCCGCCCTGCCGAGACGCGAGCGTCGAGGTGACGAGCTGGTCATCGCGCTGGGGACGCCCGATGATCTCGATCCGCTCGGCCTCGTTGCGCTTCTTCGCCTGCTTCGGCGCGAGCGACACGATGGTCACCCCGTCGAGGTCGAAGTCCGCCTCGGCGCGCAGCTCTTCGCCGACCTTCGCACCCGCGGGAACGAGCGCACCGTCAACGATCCCGCGCGGCTCACGCGCACCGACGGCGCGCCACGTCCACGAACCGTCTTCGCGCGCGCTCGTCAACTCGACTTCGAGTCTGCGGGACATACCTACGCGAAGCTAGTGCGTCGTGGCGGGGCCACTTCTACCCGGTTGACACCGGCGCGTCCGGGCCGAGCACGACGATGATCTGGGCGTCTCCGGGATTTCCGACTTCGGGCGGCAATGGCGTCGGCAGTGCCTTGACCGCAGCGGCAGGGATCCCGAGCAGGCTGGCGACGGCGGTGCCGTCGCCCTCGTAGCCGGGCACGACGTACACCACGCTCTTCGACACGGTGTTGGCGGCGTCCTTGCTGGTGGTGTTGGGGTAGCCCGCTTTGACGAGTGCCTTGGCGTCGGGGCCGGCCAGCGCGAGCTTCTTGTTGACCCCGTTCATCACCAGCACCTTCAAGCTCGCCGGCTCGTGGCGCGCGACGGTGGTCGTGGTTGCCGGCGTCGTGGTGGTCGTCGACCGCGGGACGGTCGTGGTCGTGGACGTCGGTCGGCTGGTGAGCCTGACGCGACTGGGGTCGTCCGTGTGGTTCAGCAGCACGAGTCCCACCACGACGGCGGCCGCCATCATCACGATCCCTCGGGAAGACATCCGTGAGACCGTAGCGAGCGACGGCCGACGGATTGGAACCGGTCGGGACCTCCGTCAGGCGGGTGCGGCGTCCGGAAGCGTGAACCTCGACACCACCCACGGGACCCGGGGCAGGAAGCCGAGCTTGTCGAAGCAGGCCGCCGCGCCGCGGGAGCGACTCACCTCGAACGCGTCGATCGCGGCATGAGCCGTGACGACCACGACTGCGGACTGCGGGCAGCGCCGGCGAAGCACGGGAAGCGTCGAGAGCCCGTCGCGCTTCGGCATCATCAGGTCGAGGATGATCACGTCCGGCGGGTTGGCCTCGGCGACCGCGATGCACTCGTCGCCGTCGCCGGCCTCGTCGACGGTCGCGCCTTCGCGTTCGAAGGCGGTGCGGAACAGCAGACGTATGTCCGGCTCGTCATCGCAGATGAGCACCCGCATCGCTGCACCCCCTCGCGCCGGAGGGTACCGCCGTTTATCGGTGCCGCAAAGGAAAGAACGCGCTACTCAGGCTTTGTGGTCTTTGCCCGCGATGCCCGCTTCGGCGGAGTCGTCGGCTCCGTGCTGCCGGCTTCTTCGTCCGCGCGCTTCTTCAGAAGCAACACGGCTTCGGCGAAGCCGTCTGCGATGTCCCACACATCAGGAACGAGCTCCTTGCACGCGATCACACCGAAGTCGACATGTCCCATGTTCGACAGCACGGTGAGGTTCAGCCCGGCGCCCTCGAGCAATGGACCGAACGGGTACACACCGACGACCTGCGCGCCCGCGGCGTAGAGCGGGATCGGTGGCCCGGGGACGTTCGACACGATCAGGTTGTGCACGGGGCGGTGTCGGTCGGCGAGGTTGAGGTTCGAGTACAAGCGCATCGAACGGTTGAACAACGTCGGCGGGACGAACTGGGCGAAGTCCTGCAGCAGATCTGCGCCGATGGCGTTCTGCATCTCTTTCGCTTCGCGCGTCTCCGCGTTGATCACGCGCAGTTGCTCGACGGGATCCTCGATCTGCACCGGGAGCCGGGCGAACATCGTCGACACCTGGTTGGTGCCCTCGTGCTCTGTGCTGCCATGGACGGATACCGGGACGCTGCACACGAGTGGCTTGTCCGGGAGATCGTCGTGGGCGATGAGGTACTGGCGCAGCGTCTGCGTGCACGCGGCGAGCACCACGTCGTTCACGGTCGTGCCGAAGGTCGACTTGATGTGTCGCATGTCGTCGAGCGCGGCCTTGCCGAACGCCACCGTGCGATGGGGCGTGATCGCGCCAGACCACTTCACCTTCGGCGCGGTGAAGGGCAACGCGGGGGTCGGACGGTTCTCGGCAGATGCTTCGCGCTGACGGGCGATCACGTTCCCGACGGATGCGACCGTGCGGCGCATGACCTTCGCGATCGTTCGCGGGCTCGTCACGATGCCCTGCACCGCGTGCGTCAGCAGCTCGAAGTCGCTCGGCACCTTCTCGCCGTGCCACGGCTCGTCAGGCGGTTCCGGGTCGGGCGCGTCCGCGCTGAGATCGAAGAGGTGCGCCATCAGGTCCGCGCCGCTGACGCCGTCGATCGCCGAGTGGTGCATCTTCGTGACGAAGCAGACCTTGCCGTCCTCCAGCCCTTCGATGAGCGTGAGCTCCCAGAGTGGCCGGGTCCGGTCGAGGGGGGTGCTGGCGATGTCGGCCACGATCTCCGCGACCTCGTGCATCGAGCCTGGCGGACGCACGGCGACGCGGTGGATGTGCGAGTCGAGATCGAAGTCCGGGTCTTCGATCCACACGGGATGGCCGAGATCGAACGGCACGTGCACGAGCCGCCGGCGGAACGGTTCGAGCAGATGCATCCGGTTGCGGAGCACGTTGATCAGGCGCTCGTAGGAGAACCCGTGCCCTGCGCTGGGGTCGAGGATCAGCGTGCCGACGACATGGGACAGCTGTGACGGCGTCTCCATGTAGAGGAAGGACGCATCCATCCCGCTCAACGGTTTCATCTGCCCAACTCCCTCTCTGGCCGTTCGAAACTGATTCGGCTCTCGGCGCTGCTATCCCTGCTGATCGTGCAGACCGACTGCAGCGGCGCGGCTGCTGAGGCCGATGTTGCGTCGCCATTGGCGGATGACGTGCCGGTCGATCCCATTTGTCACGTACGCGAACGAGATCCCGGTGGCCGGATCTGCCCACGCCAACTGACCGCCGGCGCCGTCGTGACCGAACGTGCCGGGGCTGCTGCCGTGACCGAACCCGCGCCGCGGGCCGAGGCCGTCGGCGCCCGCAACCACGAGTCCGATCGTGCGGTTCGTGCGGATGCCGCCGGCCATCGGATCTTCGAACGTGTTGCGCACGTCGCTCGTGGCGATCGCCAGCCACTTCGGATCCCACAGCTCGCCCGGGTTGTGCAGCAACGCTTGGTAGAACCGCGCGAGATCGGACGCGGTGGCGACGGCGCCACCTCCCGGCACACCGAGGGCGAGCGAATCGGGTTCGTTGAATCCCATCAGCGCCGCTTCCGTGACCTCACCGACGTCGATGCCCGGCGCGCCGATCACTGCCGAGAATTCCTCCGGCGTCGGTACCTGACCGGTGTGGATGAGTGGCGCGATGTCACCTTGTTCCGAGCGCGGCACGCCCAGGGCGAGTCGCTTCAGCCCGAGCGGTTCGAGCACGCGCCTCCGAATGGACTCGGTGTGATCGACACCGTCGACGCGTGCGAGCAGTTCGGCCAGCACCCAGTGCGCGGACGTCGGGTGGTATTCGAAGCGCGTGCCCGGCTCCCAGTTCAATCGCCACTTGGCGAAGGTCTCGAGGCGTCCTTCGCGTGACGACCAGCGCGGCGGGCCGAGTGGTGCGCGCGGGAAGCCCGACGTGTGCAGCAGGACCTGCTCGATCGTGACGATGTCCTTGCCGTTCGACCCGAACTCGGGGATGTGCTCGGCGACGCGGTCCTCGAGACGGATCGAGCCTTCCGCGAGGAGCTGCCAGATCGCCGACGCCACGAGTGCCTTGGTGGCCGAGAAGATGACGTAGCGCGTGTCGTTGCCGGCGACCGCGTCACCGATCGTGACGCTCTCGACGATCTCACCGTCCTGGGCGATGGCCAGCTGACAGGAGGGAAGGATGCCTTCGTCGACCTCGCGATGGGCCCGGTCGACGAGGGCGCGGAGGGCGTTCTGATTGATCACGGTGCGATACTCGCGCCACCGGAAAGGAGCTGCACGGTGGAGCGGATGACCGGCCTCGACGCCAGCTTCCTCTACAACGAGACCCCGACGCTGCACATGCACACGTTGAAGTACACCGTGCTCGACGTGTCGTCAGTGCCGGGCGGTTACGACTTCGAGCGCTTCCAGCACGAGCTCGAGCGACGGCTGCACCTGCTTCCGCCGTTCCGGCGCCGGGTGGTGGAGGTGCCGGGTGGTCTGCACCACCCGGTGTGGATCGAGGATCCCGACTTCGACCTCGGGTATCACGTGCGGCGCATCGGAGTGCCGCCGCCGGGTGGCCGGGAGCAGATGGACGCCGTCATCGCCGACATCGCGTCGTGGCCCCTCGACCGCAGCAAACCGCTGTGGGAGATCTGGATGCTCGAGGGCCTCGAAGGTGGTCGCGTCGGTTTCCTGGCGAAGGTCCACCACAGCGTGGCCGACGGGGTCGCCGCGGCGGCGATGCTCGCGAATGTGATGACGACGTCGGCCGAGGACGTCGATCCGCCACCGCCGCTCATCCCGTGGCGGCCCGAGCCGGTGCCTTCGCGTTTCCAGCTCGTGTTGGACGCGCTGCGCGACCTGATCGGCACCCTTGTCGGGTTGCCCGCACTGTTGGGACGTACTGCCGAGGCCGTCCGGCGTGTCGCTCGCCATCGCAAGACCGCAGAGGTGACGACACCGCGTCCGATCCTGGACACCGCGAACACGCCGTTCAACGGTGCGCTCACCCCGCATCGATCGTTCGCGACGTCGACGATTCCGCTCGACGACGTGAAGGCGGCCAAGAACGCGCTCGGCGTGACGATCAACGACATCGTGCTCGCGATGGTGGCGGGCTCGTTGCGCGCCTGGCTCCAGAAGCGCAACGCGCTGCCGGAGCGAGCGCTCGTCGCCGGCGTTCCCGTGTCGACTGATGATCCGGATGGCGTGCGGCGACTCGGCGGCAACCGAGTGTCGAACATGTTCACGACGTTGGCGACCGACATCGACGACCCGGTCGCGCGCCTCCGGGCGATTCACGACGTGACGAGCGCGGCCAAGGAGATGCACAACCTCCTCGGCGCCGACATGCTGGCGGACTGGAGCGAGTACACACCGCCCCGTCCGTACGCGTGGTTCATGCGGCAGTACAGCCGTTTCGGGTTGGCGGAGAAGCATCGACCGCCGATCAACGTCGTCGTGTCCAACGTGGCGGGACCGCGCGATCCGCTGTTCGTGGCCGGGGCGAAGATGGAAGGCATCTACTCAGTGGGTCCGATCCTCGAAGGGATCGGGCTCAACATCACCGTGTGGAGCTACGGCGATCAGCTCAATGTCGGCGTGATCGCCTGCAGGGAGCACATCCCCGATCCGCACGAGATCACCGACGGCATGGCGCTCGCGCTGGACGAACTGCTGAGCTGCGGTGGCATCCCGATGCGCGACCGCGTCGGGGGTACTGCGTAACCTCGTGACGTGGCGATGCTCGAAGACGTTCCACGGTCGCTCGGTCCCAAGGTCGTCCCCGTAGGGGGTCCGCCCCTGCCAATCGGACAACGGCTCGAGCTGCCGGGTCGGGGCACCACGTTCGTTCGTCGGCTCGAAGGGCCGGCAGGAGCGCCGACGCTGTTGTTGCTGCACGGATGGATGGCGAGCGGCGGCCTGAACTGGTACCGCGCCTTCGACACACTCGGACAGCACTTCAACGTGATCGCCGTCGACATGCGCGGCCACGGCCGCGGCATTCGCAACGCACGACGATTCCGGCTCGCTGACTGCGCCGACGACGCCGCGGCCACCCTCGACGCGCTCGATGTCGAGTCCGTGATCGCCGTCGGGTACTCGCTCGGCGGGCCGGTTGCGCAGCTGCTGTGGAAGCGCCATCGCGAAAAGGTCGACGGTCTCGTCCTCTGCAGCACCGCCCACCGGCTGATGCCAGGCGTTCGGGAGGCGTGGGTCTTCGCCACCATGATGGCGGTCGCGGCGGGAACGACCCGGCTGGGCCAGATCGCCACGAAGGTTCCCGTGAAGCGGGTCCAGAGCATGCTGCCGGTCGCGAGCTCCAAGCGGCCCTCGACGATCCAGGCGTGGGCACGAGGCGAGATGCGTCGTCACAGCTCGCGCATGGTGATGGAAGCGGGCGTGGCGATGAGCAACTACAACGCCAAGTGGATCAAGAAGGTCGATGTTCCGACCGCGTGCCTCATCACGACGAAGGATCGTGCGATCCCCGCGTTGGCGCAGGCGCAGATGGCCCTCGCCATCCCTGACGCGACGGTGCACCGCCTGGAGGACGGCCACTTGGCCTGCGCCAAGGTGTCCTTCGCGCCGCATCTCTTGCGAGCGTGCCAGGACGTCGCCGGCCGCGTCACACCTCGCGCGTAGCGATGGGCGGGCCGCTCTCCGGCATCAAGGTCGTCGAGCTCGCCAGCATCGGACCGATCCCGTTCTGCGGAATGGTCTTGTCGGACATGGGTTGCGATGTGGTGCGCGTCGACAAGCTGGCCGACGCCGCGACCGCGGATCCGAGCCGCGCCCCGGGCACGGTCCTCGACCGCGGCCGGCGCTCGATCGCGCTCGATCTCAAGTCCCCCGAGGGACGCGCGATCGTCCTGAAGCTCGTCGAGCAGGCGGACGTGCTGATCGAGGGCTACCGCCCCGGAGTTTCCGAGCGTCTGGGCGTGGGCCCGGACGACTGCCATGGCCGCAACCCGCGTCTGGTGTACGGGCGAATGACGGGATGGGGACGCGAAGGTCCGCTCGCGGATCGGGCCGGACACGACATCGACTACATCTCGCTCGCGGGCGCGCTGTCGGCATTCGGGCGCGCCGGTGGCCCGCCGACACCGCCGATCAACGTGCTGGGCGACTTCGGTGGAGGCGGTCTGCTGCTCGCGTACGGCATCACGTGCGCGCTCTTGGAGGCGGGTCGTAGCGGTCGCGGTCAGGTCGTCGACACCGCGATGGTCGACGGCACGGCGATGTTGATGGCGCCGTTCTACGCAGCCCGCCAGATCGGCTTCTGGAGCGACGATCGCGGTACCAACATGCTCGACACGGGCGCGCCGTTCTACGACACCTACGAGTGTGCGGACGGCAACTACGTCGCGGTCGGCGCCATCGAGCCGCAGTTCTACGCCGCGCTGCTCGCCACGCTCGGCCTCGATCCCGCGGCGGTGCCCGATCGTGACGATCGCACGCAGTGGGATGCGCTGCGGGCGGTGTTCGCGAAGCTGTTTCGGACGCGCACACGCGACGAGTGGGCCGCCGTGTTCGCGGACACCGACGCCTGCGTCGCACCCGTGCTCACATTGGCCGAGGCACCTGAGCATCCCCACAACGTCGCCCGTGGGACGTTCGTCGAAGTCGACGGCGTGCGACATCCGGCGCCGGCTCCGCGCTTCGATCGCACGCCGGGAGAGCTCGCGGTGAAGGCGTGTTATGCCGGGCAGCACACGGACGACGTGCTGCGCGAGATGGGCTATGACGACGCCGCGGTGGCGGATCTACGAGTCGGCGGCGCCGTTGCCTAGGACGTTCTTCAAGACGGACGCCGCGCCCATGAGGCCTGCGCTCTCGTAGGGAACGACGATCTTGGAGTTCTCGCTGTCGGCGAACTTCCCGAGCGTGTCGAGCTGGAGGATCGCGACGAGCTTGTCGTCTGGGTCGGCGGCCTTGATCGCGTCGTAGACCGTCTTGATCGCCTGAGCCCGGCCTTCGGCCTCGAGGATCGCCGCTTGACGATTGCCTTCGGCGTTCAGAATCGCCGCCTGCCGCTGGCCCTCGGCCTGCTTGATGGCCGCCTGCGCGTCACCTTCGGCGACGTTGACCGCGGACTGCTGCAGGCCCTCTGACTGCAGGATCTTGGCCCGCTTCTCCTGGTCGGCCTGCTTCTCCAACGCGAGCGCTTGCAGGATGTTCGGCGGCGGCGAGATCTCGACGATCTCGATGCGGCTGATGCGAATGCCCCACTTGTCCGTGACCACTTCCATCTGCTGTTGCACGTCGGTGTTGATGCGCTCGCGTTCGGACAATGCTTGATCGAGCGTCATCGTGCCGATGACGGAACGAAGTGCGGTGCGGGCCAGTGCGTCGATGCCGACGTCGAAGTTCGCGACGCTGAACAGAGCGGCCTTCGCGTCGACGACCTGCGTGAAGATCGTCGCGTTCACCGTGACGACGACGTTGTCCTTGGTGATGACTTCCTGCCGGTCGCCGGGACGTGGGATCTCGCGCATGTCGACGCGCTGGAGCGATTCGATGAACGGCCCGATGACCACGAGGCCGGGCTCGTGCGTGCGGCGGTACTCGCCGAGTCGCTTGACCACACCTACTTGACCCTGCTGCACGATGTTGATCATCTGCGCGAGGCCGCTCAGCAGCACGACGATGATCAACGCGAGCACGACGAGGGCGAAGATCGACGCTCCGCTCACTGACTTCCTCCATCTGCATGGTTGGGGGCCTCGAGGCTGTTGAGATCCACCGGCCAGACCTCGAGAGTGGTACCGCGCACCGCGGTGACAACGACGGAGGAGCCGGCCGGGATCGTCGGACCACCCGTTGTCGCGAGCCAGCGCTCGCCCGCCAAACGGACGTGGCCGAGGTGACGGACATCACCGACCTCGTCGAGCGTGACTGCTTCCTGCCCGACGAGCCCGCCGTGGACGCCGAGTGCGACGTGGCCGCCCTTGTGCTGGTGGAACGTCCGGCTCACGTACGGCCGCGCCAGGAAGACGCCCGCGAGCGAGACGATCACCGCGACGACCACTTGCGCGCCGACCGCATCAGGCGAGACGAGTGCCACCGCAGCACCGGCCAGACAGCCGATGGCGACGAACAACGCGTAGAACGCGAGGTGGTGCAGCTCGAAGAGGATGAGCACCACGAAGAGCAACACCCACGCGAGTACCACAGCCACCTCCGTCAGTCCGGAGTGTACGGCGGGCTCTTACGGAGTTGATGTCTCCACGACATCGGAGGCGTAGGGATCACAGAGCTTGCAGGAAGCCAGGCCGTCGTCGGCGCTCACCGCCCGCAGGCCCCGCTTGCCGGCGACAACGACGCAGTCGGGCCGGTGGGCCATGGTCCCCTTGCCGGTGGCGACGAGGTCGCCGTTGGTGGACGCCGCGGCCGAGCCGTCGGCGACCACGGTCGCGGCGGCCAGCCGTTCCGTTCCGGCCTGCTGTCGCACGGTTTCTTCGAGCCGGCCGATCGCCTCGATCATCGCCGCGGACTGGGCTCGGCTCTCCTTCACGAGCTCGGTGATCCAGTGGGCGAAGTAGAAGAACGAGCCGAGGAACACCAGCCCGAGCCCGATGCCGAGACCGGAGATGAGGTACGGCACCTGTTGGAACAGGAACGGCGAGTGCGCGGCGCCGTACCAGCCGATGACGACGATCACGAGGCCGAGCGGGGCGATGATGCCGCCGATCACCATGAGGATCCGCTCGTTGAGGTTCAGCGTGCCGCCCCCGGTGCGCAGAGATCGCACACCTTCGGCCAGGCGTTGGTAGCGCGACGCCTCCGAGGCGGCCGCGGCGTCACCCGCGGTGGGCGCGGGCGGCTCGAACTCTTCAGCCACGGTCCAAACCCTCCGGGCACGACGAACTGGTGACGGACAAGACGTTGTCGGCGAGGCGGCCGGATCCGGCCCAGAAGGCGGCCCCGGCCATTACCAACAGGAGCAGGGACACGGCGGCGGCGAGCGGCTCACCGCCGACGTACGCGAGCGGAGAGGCGTTGCCGAGCGACGACCCACCGTTCGGCGCACCGTTGCCCGAAGCGGCGCCGAGGGCCGGCGTACGAGTGGAGAAGCCGTTTGGTGTGGTCCGGCTGGACAGGATGCCGGTGCCGCCGAGCGAGGAGAGGTTCGTCGAGGGGAAGGTGTACGGCGGCGTCGCCGCAGCGTGCACGCTGCCGGCCGCGAATCCGATGCTCTCGATGTGCGTCGCCTTGAGAGCGACGACGATCGACTGCGGTGACGAGAACGGGATCGGTCCGACCCCTTGGCTCGGCAGGCTCTCGACGGGGATGAGGTTCAGGATGTTCGACAACACGGGCTCGGTCGAACCGTTGTAGGTGATGGTGACGAGCACCCCGCTGGCCAAGCGACTGGCGTCTGCTCCCTTCTTCACCTCGTTCGGTTGGATGAGCTGCACGCTGATGCCGCCCTGCGCGAGGAGCGAGTTGACGTCCTCGTTCGCGCTCCCGAGCGTGTCGGTCAGCAGCTTGTTCAACGGATCGACCGCAGGCTGCACCGCCTGCGTCAACGGGTCGAGCGGAGAGGCAGACGACGAAGACGACGACGGGCTCGAGCGCAGCGCCTCGGGTTCCAGATGCACGCCCGTCGCGTCGATCGTGGACGGGTGACCGAGCACCTTCACGCCCGACACCGTGGTGGTGCCGTCCGTCGCGGCGTCCGTGCCGTTGCTGGTGGCGACGAGGTCGGTGACGATCGAGTCCATGTGGATGACGCCGAGTGCGATGTCGACGTTCGAGAGCTCGACGCGGGTGCGGGTCACGACCTGGTCGTCAGCGACCTCGCTGTCACTCGTCGACACGACTGAGCCGGCCGTCATCAACGGCGGCAGCTGCATCGCGCCGTACACCGTCTGCGCGTGCGACGTCTTCTCCGCCGCCGACACCTGCTCGCGTCCGGTACCCAGATCCTGGGACGCGTCGGTGGGTCCGGCCGGGTAGTAGGCCTGCGACCGCACCGGATACGACGGGATCTGGTTGGCGTTCGGCACGCCGCCGAGCGCGAGCACCGACGGAAGGTCGGCCACCAACGGGCCTGGATACACGAGGCTGGCGAGCGCATAGCCACTCGGGCCGCTGTCCATGTTCGTCATTGATTCCGGCAGGCTCGCGGCGAACAACGGAGACGGTGTGCCGGGAATGAGGCCCGGGCTGTTGTACGTGAACGTCATGCCCTCGCCGGACGACTGCAGCGCGAAGCCGCCGAACGTCGTCGCGCCCCCGATGCTGCTGCTGTCGGTGGTCGTCTGCGCGGACGCGTTCGCGCCGACGCCCGCCAGGAACGCAACGCCGACGAGGGCGGCGAGGACGCGTCGGTGTTGCCTACGCCGTCGCACTGGCGACCTCTCTCGATCCGCTGGGGGCGTTGCCGGCCGTCGGTGCCGCTTGTCGCTCTCGTGCTGGGCGACCGCGACTGCGGACCGACTCGTACAGCATCCCGGCAAGGCCGTTCGGTTGCTTGCCGAGCGCGACCACCGCGATGGCGACGCCGGCGAACACGAGCCCGGCCTGGTCGGGGTACTCGCTCTGGATGAACGGAAGCAGTGCGAACAGTGCGCCGCCGATGAACGCGCCCGTCACCGTCGTGACCCCGCCGACGACCGCGAAGAGCAGCAGAACGATGTTGTTCTCCGGCGCGAACTGGATCGCGTCGGTCGTGGCCTTCAGACCGCCGAACATCGCGCCCGCGACGCCGGCGATGAACGCGGACGTGGTGAACACCGCCAGCTTCGTACGGCGCACATCGAGCCCCAGTGTGGCGCACGCCGCCTGACTGTCACGCAGCGCCGCCAGGCGCCGCCCGAACTGCCCGCGGCGCAACGCCAACAAGCCGATGGCGAACAGCGCGAACACGATCGCGCAGAGCACGACGTACGCCTTGTCGTCGTCGAAATTGATCCCGAGCAGATGCAAGCGACCGACTTGCACCGACGCACCTCCGTAGAAGTGGTCGTTCTTGAGCAAGAGGTCGTTGGCGACGCTGGCGAAGCCGAACGTGACGAGCGCGAGGTACAGGCCCTGTAGTCGCAGCGCGGGGAGCGACACGATGATGCCGAGCGGCACTGCAGCGAGGCCGGCGAGCAAGATGCCCCACACGCTGTGGCCCCCGAAGTAGCTGCCCATGGCCCACGCGCCGATCGCCATGAAGACGTACTGGCTGAGCGAGATCTGCCCGCTGTACCCGGTCAGCAGCACCAGGGAGAGCAGGAGCAGCGCGTAGATGAGCGCGGTCGTGATGTCGAACAGCCGCTCGCGAGGAGCGAGGTTGGCGACGATCGCCATCGCCGCGACGAAAACCGCGGCCCGAGCAGCGGACGACGGCAGCGACGGGACCTTCGGTGTCTTGGCGCCGACGATGCGCCCGACGCTGAGCTTGGCCGCGGGGACGAGCAGCAGTGCGGCAAAGAGATAGATGCCGGGGATGGCGATCTTCACTGACTGCCATGTGCTCGTGTCCGGCAACGCGAATGTCACGTGTTGCTTGAGCACGCCGAGCGCGATCGCGCCGGCGAAGGTGAGCGGCAGGCTCTTCAGCTTCCCGACGACCGCCGCGCCGTACGACCCGGCAACGAACAGCGTGAGCACGATCGGATCCAGCGCGCTGCCGTTGCTGGCGAGCAGGATCCCAGCGAGAGAGGCGAGCACCGAGCCGAGGACCCAGCTGTAACGGGCGATCTTGACGGGCGGCGCGCCGTTCAGGCCCGCGAGGGTGGGGTTGTCGACCACGGCGCGCATGGCGACGCCGGTGCGGCTGACGAAGAGAAGGCTGCGCAGCGCAATGGCGACCACCACCGCGAGAACGAGCGCCAGGACGTTGTCACGCGTGAGGTTCGCTTCCCAGATCCTGATCGTGTCGCCGCTCAACAGAGGGTCGAGACGTGCACCGGTCTCCGGCGGCCAGAACTTCTGGGCGATGCCGATGCACATCACGAACAACGCGATGGTCACGACGATCGTGGTCTGCACGCTGGCGTCGCGGAAGGACCGCATCACCCGCTCGGTGGCGAGACCGACGAGCGGAGCGAACACGACCAGCACCAAGAACACGGCGATCGGCGTCGGGACGCCGTGTTGGACGGTGAGCGAGTAGAAGCCGTACGCGGCCACCATGCCCACTGCGCCGTGAGCGAAGTTGAACACGCCCGTCGTTGCGTATGTCAGCACGAGTCCGCTGGCGGCGATGGCGAACAGGCACCCCTCGGCCAGGCCGATCATCGTGAAGTTGAAGAGCTGTCCGGTGTCGGGAGCGGTCGTCCACACGCGCGCGACGTACAAGAGTCCGAGCGCAACGATGATCGCTCGCCCTGGACGGTGGCGGATCTCTGCGAACCACGCCACGAACTCGCTCATTGCTCAGCGAACCCCGAGTCGGGATAGATGCGCTTCCACTGGCCGCCTTCGATCGTCACCATGACGAACGCAGTGGGGCTGTGCTTGCCCGCAGGATCGCGCGGGGCGAGCAGTCCGTCGGCTTCGAAGTCGTGCAACCCGGTGAGGGAGCCCATGACGGCATCGCGGGTCGGCGCGGGACCAGCCGCCGCAATCGCGTCGACGCACATCTTCGCTGCGCTCCAACCCATGATGGCGAAGAAGTCGAGCGGCTGGCCGGAGCTGCTGGCTTGGTACACCTGCGCCATCGTCGTCATGGCCTGGCCGCCACCTTCGACGATGTCGTGTGTGAGGCCGATGATCGCCCCATTGGCGGCGTCGCCGGCGAGTTGGGGGAGCTGCGGCCCATACGCCTGCGCGCCGTAGAAGGGTGCCTTCGGCTGCCAGCCCACCTGCTTGATCGCCTGCGCGAGCTTCGAGATGCCGTTGATCTCGAGCACGGTGATGAACGCGTCGTCCCCCGCGTTCTTCATCTGGCTGGCCACGCTCACGTAGTTGGACTCCGTCACCGACACCTTGATGACGGGATCAGCGGTCAGTCCCGCGGCCGCGATGTCGCCCTGGTAGCCGGCGATGCGCGCAGCGGCGTTCGGGTTGTCGGGATACACGATGCCGACCTTCGTGATTCCCTTGTTGGCCTTCAACCACGTCCAGATGCCGGTGGTGCCGTTGGTGTTCCCCGACGGGTCGATCGGGTTGGGAGAGAAGTAGTTCGGCTGCTTCAGTGCCTCGCTGCCGATGATCAGCGAGCAGTTGGGGATGTTCGAGCCTCCGATGACGCCGGCACCACCGTCGTCTTCGACCGTCGTGTTGCCGACGAAGCCGAACACGGAGTCCTTCATCTGGTCGGTCTGCGAACGGTTGATGCCCGGGTCGAGGCGATCGTCGCCGTTCACGAGCGAGAGCTTGCGGCCGCAGACGCCGCCTTGGCTGTTGACGTAGTCCAGATACGCCTTCGCGCCGGCGCGACCGGTGGCACCGAAGTTGGGCACCGGACCGCTGATCGTGGAGATGTTGCCGAGCTTGATCTCGGTGTCACTGACACCGGGAGCGTCGGTGTGCTGCGGCGAGCAGCCGGCGCCTCCGCCACCGCCCGCCGCGGGCGTGGCCTGACCCGCGCCGCCGCCCGCCGGGGTCGCGCCGCCGCCGCCGGCACCCGGCGTCGTGCCCGAGGTCCCGCCCGCTCCCGGGCTCGTCGATCCGGCGCGGGGTGCACCCGCAGCGGCCTGGCCACCGCCGAC
>DASUCS010000206.1:0-2268 GCA_036275935.1 Acidimicrobiales bacterium | reverse complement strand
GATCATTCGCTGCGGCGGGAAGTTCGTGAAGGCCACGACGGGCTACGACCTCACGCAGCTCATCACCGGCTCGGAAGGAACGCTCGCCATCGTCACCGAGGCGACGTTGCGGCTGTATCCACGACCCGCGCACGCCGCGACCGTGCTCGCGCCGTTCTCGTCGATGTCCGGCATCACCGCCGCGGTCCCGGCCATCATCGCCAGCGGCGTCGGTCCGATGATCCTCGAGTACATCGACCTCGTCTCGATGGCCGGGATCACGAAGAACGCAGGCCTCGATCTCGGCATCCCGACCGAGGTGAAGGACGCGGCGATCGCCTACCTCGTCGTGGTGGTCGAGGCCCGCACCGCGGAACGGCTCGACGAGGACGTCGCCGATGTCGCCGCAGTGTTGGGCGAACGCGACGCGCTCGACGTGTACGTGTTGCCGCCCGGCTCCGGTTCCGCGCTCATCGAGGCGCGGGAGAAGGCGTTCTGGACGGCGAAGGCGAGCGGCGCCAACGACATCATCGACATGGTCGTGCCGCGCGCGTCGATCGCCGTGTACCTCGACCGCGTGTCGACGTTGGCGACCGAGACGTCGTCGTTCATCGTCGGCTGCGGTCATGCCGGTGACGGCAACGTGCACTTCTCGGTGTTCCAACCCGACGACGCAGTGCGGACCAAGGTGCTGCACGACATCTTCGAGAGCGGCATGGCGCTCGGCGGCGCGATCTCGGGCGAGCACGGCATCGGGTCGGAGAAGAAGCACCACTACCTCGCGCTCGAAGATCCCGCCAAGGTCGCGCTGCTCAAGCGCATCAAAGCCGCATTCGATCCCCACGGCATCCTCAACCCAGGAGCGATCTTCGATTGAACGGTGCACAGGCACTGCTGCGCACGCTCGTCGACTCGGGAGTCGACGTGTGCTTCACCAATCCCGGCACGTCCGAGATGCACTTCGTCGCCGCGCTCGACGACGTTCCGGAGATGCGCGGCGTGCTCGCGCTGTTCGAGGGCGTTGCCACCGGCGCGGCCGACGGCTACGCCCGCATGGCGGACAAGCCCGCCGCCACGCTGCTGCACCTCGGTCCCGGTCTCGGCAACGGGCTCGCCAACCTGCACAACGCGCGGAAGGGCAAGACGGGTGTCGTCAACATCGTCGGCGACCACGCGACGTACCACAAGAAGTACGACGCGCAGCTCGAGTCGGACATCGAGACCGTGGCGCGCAACGTGTCGTCGTGGATCTGGCGATCGGAGACCCCCGATGCGGTGGCTCGTGACGCCGCCGAAGCGGTCGCCGTCGCCCGCACAGGTCAGGTCGCGACACTGATCCTGCCGGCCGACGCGTCGTGGCTCGAGGGCGCGACACCCGCACCACCCGCGGAGTTCGACGAGGCCCCACTGCAGTCCATCGAGACGATCCCGGATGGCGCGTTGCTGTTCCTCGGAGGCATCGCGTTGCGCGAGGAGTACCTCGAAGCCGCGGCACGCACAGGATGCCGGTTGTTGGCCGAGACGTTCCCGACGCGGTTGCAGCGCGGCGCGGGACGTGTGCCCATCGACCGGCTGGCGTACCTCGCAGAGTTCGCGTCGATGCAACTCGACGGCACCCGCGATCTCGTGTTGTGCGGCGCGAAGTCGCCGGTGTCGTTCTTCGCCTATCCGGGCAAGGCCAGCGACTTGGTGCCCGAGGGGTGCCGGGTGCACGTGCTGGACCCGCGGGTGCTGCTGGAGATGCACGGCACGGCGGACGTGACGCGCCAGCTGGTGTCGCGCCCGGACCGACCGACGGGCGCGTTGACCGCCGAGACCGTCGCCGCGGCGATCGGCGCGTTGCTGCCCGAGGGCGCGATCGTGAGCGACGAGGCGAACACCGCGGGGTTGTTCGTGCCGGGGGCAACGGCGGGCGCTCCGCCGCACGACTGGCTGTGCCTCACCGGCGGTGCGATCGGCCAGGGACTGCCGGTTGCGGTGGGCGCCGCCGTCGCGTGTCCCGATCGCAAGGTCCTTGCCCTCGAAGCCGACGGCAGCGCGATGTACACGCTGCAGTCGTTGTGGACGATGGCCCGCGAAGGACTCGACGTCGTCACGGTCATCTACAACAACCGGGCCTACGCCGTGCTGAACATGGAGCTCGGCCGCGTCGGTGCATCCGGTCAGAAAGCGAAGGACATGTTCGACCTGCGCACCCCGCCCCTCGACTTCGTCGCGCTGTCGACCGGGATGGGCGTCCCCGCCACCCGCGCCACCACCGCCGACGAGTTCACCATCGCGCTCGAAAAA
>DASUCS010000205.1:0-2816 GCA_036275935.1 Acidimicrobiales bacterium | reverse complement strand
CCGATGTCCGCGGAACCGTCCGGCTTGGCGAGGCTGCTGACGGAGTTGTCGACGAGCCCGTCACGGATGTGGTCACTGATTCCGCGGAACACCGACCACGGAATCCCTTCGCGTTCGCACACTGCCCCGACGGCCGAGGTCTCCATGTCGATCGCGGCGGCACCGTCCGCCGCGAGACGGTGCAGTATCTCGTGGTCCAAGATCAGCTCACCGCTCGTCATCAACCGGCCACTGGCCACAGAGTCTCCGAGCGGCGTGGGGTGCGTCTCCTGACCTGAGTCGTAATCCACGACGACTTCCGGCACGAGCAGATCGCCGACGTGCACCTCGGCGCCGAGGCCACCGGCGATGCCGATCAACGCAACGTGATCGACCTCGAGCTCGCGCAGCACGAATTCTGCGGTCGCGGCCGCGGCGTCGGTGCCCATCGTCGTGATGGTTGCGAAGATCTCGTCGTCGCCTATCTGCCCCACGTGCACGACGCGATCGCCGACGGTGCGACGTTCGAATGGGACCACCTTCGCCAAGGGTCGCAATTCCGGTTGCATCGGGACGAGCACACCGAAACGGGATCCAGACACGCGGCGATCGTAGAGGCGCGTGGGGTACCGTCGCTTCGCTGGGCGAGAGGAGCGGACATGACTCTGCTGGTCGGCGAGCGCGAGGCGCGCGAAGAACCGCCGGAGTTCGAAACCGAAGCCCAAACGGCGCGTCCCGCGGCCATTCCGCGCGCACAGCTGCTCTTGCTCGCGTCAGCGGCGCTCGGCGCTGCGTTGTTGCATGCCGCGTTCGCTCCTGGACACTTCACGGAGACGTGGAGCCACGGCCTCGCGTTCGCGGTGATGGCTTGGCTGCAGCTTGCACTCGCGGTCGCGTTGGTGGCGTTCCCCTCCCGCCGCGTCTTCGCCCTCGGCCTGCTGAATCTCGGAATCATCGGGATCTGGGTGATGTCGCGCACCATCGGCGCTCCGTTCGGGCCGAACTCCTGGACCCGCGAGGACGTCGGCACGCCCGATCTGATCGCGACTGGACTCGAGGTGCTGCTCGTCATCGGTTGCGCATCCTTGTTGTGGCGAGCGCGTGGGCGAGCGGTACGTGTCATCACGGGCCCGCGCATGCTGCTGTGGGGTGCGCTCGCCGGGAGTCTCATCGTGGCCATCGGCACCACTGTCGCCTTGACGCCGCGGTACGCCGGCGAGCACACACACGGCGGCGGCGCGGACGACGGGCATGTGCACAGTGCTGCGGCCGCAGGCGCGCTCACCGGCAACACGCCGTGTGAGAAGTCGGGACCGCCCGCGTCGGAGGGATCGATCACGGATGCGCAGGGCCACTCGCACCGCGGGCCGACCGAACAGATCGCCATCGACCAGCCGACCGCGGTGCAGCTCGCCGATCAGCAGGCGCACGCTCGTGCTGTCGCCGCGAAGTACCCGACGGTGAAGGACGCGGAGGCAGCGGGCTACCGCATGTCGACGGTGTTCGTGCCGTGCATCGGTGCGCACTACACGAACATCGGGCTCGTCGGCCCGTTCAACGTGGACAAGCCGTCAGAGCTGCTCTTCGACGGCACACGACCGGACTCGAAGATCATCGGGCTGAGCTACCTCATCTTCAACCCGGGCGGTGAGCCCGTCGGGTTCGCCGGCCCGAATGACCACTGGCACCAGCACAACGCGAACGGCGGCCTCTGCATCTCCGGCAAGAGCGGTGTCGTGATCGGAGCGGAGGACGTGACCCCCGATGAGTGCCGCTCGAGAGGCGGCGTCAAGCGCGAATTGCCGGACATCTGGATGCTGCACGACTGGGTCGTCCCCGGCTGGGAGTGCAGCTGGGGTGTGTTCGCCCCCGAGTGTCCCGAGCTCGGCGGCAAGATCGGTGCCGACGCCTGGACCCAATGACGTCAGCTCAGGCGAACGGTTTGTCGCCCAGTAGGTAGCGCGGGCCGGCGCCGTAGGTCGCGGCCGCATCCTCTGGGTTGTACAGCGCGCAGGCCTTGAGTGACAGACAGCCGCACCCGATGCACGACGTGAGCTCGTCGCGCAGCCGTTGCAGCACGGCGATCTGCGCGTCCAGCTGCGGACGCCACGAGTGCGACAGGCGGGTCCAGTCCGCCTTCGTCGGCGTCCGTCCTTCAGGCAGCGACGCCAATGCGGCACGGATCTCGTCCAGCGTCAGACCCACTCGCTGCGCGATGCGAACGAACGCGACACGGCGAAGCACTTCACGGTGGTACCGACGCTGGTCACCCGCGGTTCGGGAAGAGTGGATGAGACCTTCTCGCTCGTAGTAGCGCAGCGCCGACGTCGCCACCCCCGTGCGGTCGGCCACCTGCCCGATGGCGAGCCAGTCATCTGTCACACCATCACCCTAGACAGTTGACTTGAAGTGAACTTCATGTTTTACGGTCCGACCCATGGGCGACACGCGAACGCTGATCAGAGATGCCGCCGACGTCATCTCCACTCCGAAGGCGGCTCCGGCCGACTCCTTCGTCCTGCACGCACCCCTCGAGCTGCTGGCGCGGACGCTGCTCCTCGACCGAGTCCGCCCGACCGAGCGGGCACGCGCGCACTCCCGAATCAAGTGGGTCGCGGCGACCTACGAGGCCGCGGGCGAACCGGTCACGCCCCCGAGGCCCATCGACGTGGAGAACCTCGACGTTGCGGTCGAACGCTTCGTCGCCGCGCTCGGCGCCGGCGAGCTGGACGACGTGGACCGCCTCGCGACGTGGCTGGGCACCAACCTCGCGGGCGCCGATCTGCAGCGCGCCCTTGCCGGCGCCGTTGCGGCGTCCCTCGCTGCGGCCGCGCACG
>DASUCS010000204.1:0-6987 GCA_036275935.1 Acidimicrobiales bacterium | reverse complement strand
CGATCGTGTCGCTGCCGTCGCCGTTCCAGTCGCCGCTCAACGGTTGGTCGCCAGGGTCGCCGTAGCCGAACGCGTAGTCGGCGGCGCCGGAGGTGTTCGAGTTGCGAAGGTAGAACGCGCCGTCGCGGAACACGCCGACGGTGTCCTTGCCGTCGCCGTTCCAGTCGCCGACGACCGGTTGATCGGTCGGCGCGCCGTACGCGAACTGCACGTCCGGCGTACCGCCGGTGTTGATGTTGCGCAAGAGGAAGACGCCGTTGCGGAACACGCCGATCGTGTCCTTGCCGTCGCCGTTCCAGTCACCGCACACCGGGATGTCCCCCTTCTGGCCGAACGTGGCGTACCAGACCTCTGCGCCGGCGACGTTCTTGTTGATGATCGCCCATGTGCCGTTGAGGAACCATGCCGGGGTGTCGATGCCGTCACCGTCCCAATCGCAGGCCAAGAGCTTCGAACCCGCCGGACCGAACTTGAAGGACGCATCGGCGATGCCCGTCGTCAGCGCGTTGCGGAGGTACACGCGCATCGCCGACGTCGAATCCGACGCGGACGTGGGTGTCGCCGACGGCGCGGGGACGCCGCTGCCACCACGGCCCTGTGGGTCGTGCAACCAGGCGGACGGGATGTAGTTGCCGAAGCCCTGAACCTGCCACGCGGTGACGGTGAGCTTGCGCCAGCCATCGGTCGTGTCGTTCTGGCTCATCAGCGCGACCTTGCCGTTGCCGTTCGCGTCGACCTGCGCGTAGGTGACGACCGCGGCGTGACCGAATTGACTGTTCGGATTGTCGAATGACATCACGTCGCCCGGCTGCGGGGCCGCACCTGGCGTTCCGTTCGTCACCGCCACGAGGTTGCCGCCGTAGGAGGTCTTGTAGTTCGACACGACCTGGTTGCCGTTCGCACCATACGGAGTGACGCCGTACACGAGGTTCATGAAGCGCATCGCGAGCTCGACGCACTCCCACTCGAAGTGTCCCCACCCTGGACGCGACCATTGGACGTCGGGAGCGCCGTCGACGGAGCGGCGAGGTCCGCACACCGGAACCCCGAGATACGACGCGCCGAGACGGTGCGCGCCCGCACCTGTCCAGCCCTGTGCATTCGCCTCCGCGTTCCAGTGGTTGGCATCGCAGTCGCCATCCCACCAACTCGGAGTCGGTGCGTCAGCAGCGCGTGAAGTTGGTGCGAGTACGAACGAACCGCACGCGACGATCGCGCCGACGAGCGCGATGCGGAAGAGACGTGCGAACGGCATGCAAGGGTGATCGGAGTGCTCCCGCGAAACCTTGATGCTGAAAAACGCATGAGGGACCCGCGCCGAAGCACGAGTCCCTCACCGCGTGGGAGCGGAGGCGACGTGAGCGCGGACGCTCAGGCACCCCCTCGCACGACTCCGAGCTTGTCTTTGCCGTCGTTGTTCCAGTCGCCGATGATCGGCGCATCGCCGGGGTCTCCGTAGCCGAAGATGTAGTCGGCGATGCCGGTGATGTTCCGGTTGGTCAGGTACAGCGCACCGTCGCGCCAGATGCCGACGGTGTCCTTGCCGTCACCGTTCCAGTCGCCGATCAGCGGACGATCGCCCGGGTCGCCGTAGCCGAACACCATCGACGCCGGAGCAGAGGAGTTGCTGTTGCTGAGGTAGTACATGCCGTTGCGGTACACACCGACCGTGTCGGTGCCGTTGCCGTCCCAGTCGCCGACCGCCGGCTGATCGCCCGGGTCGCCGAACGTGAATGTCATGTCGGCGGGCCCGGTGCCAGTGGAGTTGCGCAGGTACCAGGTGCCAGCGCGGTACACGCCCGGTGAGTCCTTGCCGTCGCCGTTCCAGTCACCGCACACCGGTGTGTCGAAGACGCCGCCGAACGTGAAGGTCCGAATGCCGCCGCCTCCCAGCTGGTCGGTGACGTACCAGGTGCCTTGACGGAAGATGCCCGGCGTGTCGATGCCGTCGCCGTTCCAGTCGCAGGCGAGCACGCGGTCACCGAAGTTGCCGAGGTTGAACTGCGAGTCGGCGATGCCCGTCGTCAACGCGTTGCGCAGGAACCACGTGGGCGTCGGCGGAGGCGGCGGAGGCGGGGGAGGCGCGAGCTGCGGCTGCACCGCGAGCACGGGACCGTTGACGAAGTCGAGCGTGACCCAGATGACGCCGCTGCCGTCGCGCACCACGCCGATCCCGACGCGGTTGTAGTCGCCGAGGATGTTGGCGCGGTGTCCGGGCGAGTTCATGAAGGCGTTCTGCAGCGTGCCGACCGACGGGCCGTAGCCCACGTTCTCGCCGATGCGAGTCCAGTCGGGCGTCACTGTGTTGCTGATGTCGTTGCTGAGGTTTCCGTTGTGCGAGAGCGTCTGTGTCGCGGCCATGTTCGACGACCAACCGCGAGCGACGTTCGCCGCGTCCTCGTCCCACTGCAACGCCGGGAGGCCGTTCTGCGCGCGAGCGTCGTTCGTTCGGTTGAAGAAGTCGAGCTCCTCCGTTCCGGGCGCCGCGTGCGCGACACCGGTCGCCGCCACGGTCACGCTCAGTAGGGTCACCAGCAGCGCGATGACGCCGGTTGCTACTGAGCGTCGTCGTGTCCGTGGTTCCGTCGGGGTGCGCATCGAGTCTCCCTGTGAGTCCTGTCATTGGGGTGTCGGCGCGTCCTCGCAAAAACCTTGAGTGGAAATTCCGGACGAAATCGGGCCTACAGATCAGGTGTGCGCGGTGATGACTAGGCCGGAAGGATCATCTGTCAACACCCGCGCTGACCTGCGCAGATGCCAGTGGCGAAGTCGCCGTGCCACACTCAGAGCGCGATGAAAGGCCTGATCCTTTCCGGCGGCGCCGGAACGAGGCTTCGCCCCATCACGCACACGAGTGCGAAGCAGTTGGTGCCGGTGGCGAACAAGCCGATCCTGTTCTACGGACTCGAGCACATGGTCGAGGCCGGGATCCGCGAATTCGGCATCGTCGTGGGCGACACAGCGGAGGAGATCAAGGCCGTCGTCGGTGACGGCAGTCGCTGGGGCGTGGAGATCACGTACATCCAGCAGGACGAACCACTCGGGCTCGGCCACTGTGTCCTCATCAGCCGTGACTTCCTCGGCGACGACGACTTCATCATGTATCTCGGCGACAACATGATCCAGCAAGGTGTCGCGCGCTTCGTCGAGCGTTTCGAAGCGGAGCGACGCCGGGCGAACGAGCCGACGCTCGACGGCGACCATCGCATGCCTGCCGCGCAGATCCTGCTGTGTCCTGTGCCCGACCCGCAGCGTTTCGGCGTCGCCGAAGTGGATGCGCAGGGCCACGTCATCAGGCTCATCGAGAAGCCCGCTGACCCCCCGTCGAACCTCGCGCTCGCCGGCGTCTATCTCTTCACGCCCGCGATCCACGAAGCGGTGAGCTCCATCGAGCCGTCAGCGCGCGGTGAGCTCGAGATCACCGACGCGATCCAGTGGCTCATCGACCACGACCAGCGTGTGCTGCACGAGGTCCTCGAAGGTTGGTGGCTCGACACCGGCAAGAAGGATCCGCTGCTCGAGAGCAACCGCCGCGTGCTCGAGACGGTGGAGCAACGGCTCGACGGCAAGATCGACGAGGCGTCACAGGTCGATGGTCGTGTCGTGATCGAAGAAGGCGCAGAGCTCGTCGGCTCGACTGTGCGCGGCCCGGCCGTGATCGGCGCGCGCACGCGACTCGTCAACTCGTATGTGGGTCCGTTCACCGCGGTCGCGAACGACTGCGAAGTGGTCGACTCCGAGGTGGAGCATTCCGTCGTGCTCGAACACAGCCGCATCATCGGCGTCCCTCGCCTGACGGACTCCCTCATCGGCCGTCACGTCGAGATCATCCGCAGCGGTCAGCGCCCACGGTCGACACGAGTGATGGTCGGCGACCACTGCACGATCGACTTGGAGTGATGTGAAGCAATTTGTGACCGGTGGCGCCGGGTTCATCGGGTCGAACTACGTGCGTCACGTGCTGGCGAACACGGACGACGAAGTGACGGTGTACGACTCGCTGACGTACGCCGGGAACCTCTCGACGTTGAAGGACGTCGACGACAGCCCGCGGTACAAGTTCGTGAAGGGGAACATCTGCGATCCCGGAACGCTCGAGGACGCGATGGCCGGGCACGACGCCGTCGTGCACTTCGCCGCCGAGAGCCACGTCGACCGATCGATCGCCGGCCCTGACGACTTCATCAACACGAACTGCTTCGGCACGAACATCGTGATGGACACCGCCCGTCGCTTGGAGCTGCCGCGCGTCGTGCACATCGGTACCGACGAGGTCTACGGCTCGGTCGAGACGGGATCGTCGAAGGAGACCGATCCGCTCGAACCGCGGTCGCCGTACTCCGCGTCCAAGGCGGGATCAGACCTGATCGCGCTCTCGTACCACCACACGTACGGGCTCCCCGTGACGGTCACGCGTTGCACGAACAACTTCGGGCCGTTCCAGTACCCGGAGAAGGCGATCCCGCTCTTCACCACCAACCTGCTCGAGGGCAAGAAGATCCCGCTGTACGGCGACGGGCTCAACGAGCGGGACTGGCTGTACGTCGACGACCACTGCTCCGGTGTGCTGCTCGCGCTGCACCGCGGCGCGCCCGGAGAGATCTACAACATCGGGGCCGGCAACGAGACGCCCAACCGCGTGCTCGTCGACAAGCTGCTCGGGTTGCTGGGTGTGGGGGAGGAGATGGTGCAGTACGTCGAGGACCGTCTCGGCCACGATCGTCGCTACTCGGTCGACATCGCCAAGATCACCGCGCTCGGTTGGCGCAAGCAGCGCACGCTCGACGAAGCACTGTCGGAGACCGTCGACTGGTACCGGGCCAACGAGTGGTGGTGGCGTCCCCTCAAAGAGCAATGAGGATCCTCGTCACCGGAGCGGGCGGTCAGGTCGGGCGCGAGCTGGCGGAGCTGTGCGCGGCGAGAGGTGATGACGTCATCGCCGCGGACCGCGCCCGCCTCGACGCCACCGATCGCGACGCGGTGTTGCAAGCCTGCCTGTCGACGCGACCGGACGCCGTCGTGCACTGCGCGTCCTGGACTGCGGTCGATGCGTGCGAGTCGGATCCGGATCACGCGTACGCCGCCAACGCGCTCGCGGCGCGACACGTCGCGGAAGGTGCCACGCGGGCCGGCGCGCACCTGGTGCACGTCTCGACCGACTACGTGTTCGACGGAACCAAGCCGTCGCCGTACGACGAGTGGGACGTACCGAATCCACAGTCGGTGTACGGGCGGTCGAAGTGGGCAGGCGAGCAGGAGGTCGTACAGGGTGCCGCCTCGTGGACGACCGTACGGATCTCGTGGGTGTGTGGCCAGTACGGCAACAACATGGTCAAGACGCTGTTGCGCCTCGTGCGTGACGGCGTCGATCCCAAGTTCGTCGACGACCAGATCGGACACCCGACGATCGTCAGTGATCTGGTGCCGGTTCTGCGGAGCTTCGCCGTCGAACGGCGACCGGGCTTGTTCCACGTCACGAATCAGGGCGCCGTTTCGTGGTTCGAGTTCGCTCAGAGCGTGTTCAAGGCCGCCGGTGCGGATGTCGCGCGCGTGTCGCCGATCTCGACCGCAGAGCTCGAGCCGCCGCGCCCGGCACCACGCCCGGCGAACTCGGTCCTCGACAACGCCGCCCTGCGGCTGTCACAGCTCCCCTTGTTGCCCCACTTCGAAGAGTCGCTCGCTCGTCTCGTGCGTCAGCTCGACGGTTGAACGTCCGCCGCGTACGCGTCGTCGTCGTCGACCACGACGGAGGCGCGCTGACCGAACGGTGCATCGAGTCGGTCCGAGCGACGAATTGGGACGGCGAGCTCGACATCGTGCTCGTCGACAACGCGTCAGTTCGACCTGTCGCGACGGCATGGCCGGACGTGCGCGTCGTGCGTTCCGATCGCAACCTCGGTTTCGCCGGCGGGGCCAACCTCGGCATCGGGGCGCTCGGTGAGGTCGATGCAGTCGCGCTCGTCAACAACGACGCCGTCGTCGAGCGCGGGTGGCTCGCGCCGTTGGTGCGTGCCCTCGACGCCGATCCCAGCGTGGCGGCCGCGAACCCGAAGATGCGCTTCTTCGGACGCAACGTGATCAACAACGTCGGGACCGTGCTGCGCGCCGACTGGTACGGCGTCGACCGCGGCTTCGAGGAGCCCGACGACGGACGGTTCGATGCGGAAGAGGACATCGACCTCTGGTCGGGCGGCGCGGTGCTGCTGCGAAGCGACTACCTGCGTGAGTGCGGTCTCTTCGACGAGAGGCTGTTCCTCTACTACGAGGACGTCGAGCTGTCGTTGCGCGGGCAGGAAGCGGGTTGGCGGTTTCGCTACGTGCCCGAGAGTGTGGTCGAGCACGAGCATTCGGCGACCGCGGTGAGCGGCTCGGACTTCGCGGAGTTCTACAAGGAGCGCAACCGGCTGCTCGTCGTCGCGCGTCACGCGCCGCTGCATCTCGTCGTGTGGTTCCCGGTCAGACACCTGATCGCGACGGCTTCGTACGCCGTCCACGGTCAACGCCACGTTGCAGCCCGCCGAATGCGCTCATTCAGGGCGTTTCTTCGACTGCTGCCGGCAATGCTCCGCGACCGTTCTTGACGTTTGTGCGGTAGTAACGCGCTCTCACGACGCGTTACTACCGGGAGAACGGCGATCAGGGTCGGGCTCGGAAGACGCCGATCGTGTCGGTGCCGTCGCCGTTCCAGTCGCCGGCCACCGGCCGGTCGTCGGGGAGGCCGAAGGGGAACGTCTGGTCGGCCTTGCCGGTCGTGTTCGTGTTGCGCAGGAACCACGTGCCCGAGCGGAACACGCCGATGGTGTCCTTGCCGTCGCCGTTCCAGTCGCCGACGAACGGCTTGTCGGTCGGATCGGCGTACGAGAACGTGATGTCGGCGACGCCGGTGGTCAGCGAGTTCCGCAGGAAGAACGAGCCACCGCGGAAGATGCCGATGCTGTCCTTGCCGTCGCCGTCCCAGTCGCCCACGACAGGCTTGTCGCCCGGGTC
>DASUCS010000203.1:0-4468 GCA_036275935.1 Acidimicrobiales bacterium | reverse complement strand
CGACCCGATCAGCATCGACCGATCGGAATTCGAGGCGGCCTACGCCGAGCTCGCCGCGGCGGGGGTGCCGCTCCGGCCGGATCGGGACCAGTGCTGGCGGGACTTCCGGGGCTGGCGGGTCAACTACGACACCGTGCTGCTCGCGCTCGCGGGGCTGGTCGCGGCGCCGTACGCGCCCTGGTCGAGCGACCGATCACCCCGCTACCACCGTCCGCCTCTCATGCGACCACGCCGCAGGGCATGACCACTCTCGGAGGTGGGTAGCCCCGTCCCCGTGCTTGCGACCGCCACGCTCGTCGGTGACCGGTACCAACTGGGTCCGATCATCGGACGAGGCGGCGGGGCCGATGTCTACCGGGCCGAGGACACCGAGACCGGCCGCGACGTGGCGGTCAAGGTGGTGCGGTCGGCGACCACTGAGGACCTGCAGCGGTTCGAGGTCGAAGCCGAGACGCTGTCCCGCCTGGATCACCCGGCGATCGTGCGGATGTGCGACCGCGGCGACCACGACGGTGTGCCGTACCTCGTGCTCGATCTCATCGACGGTGAACCGCTGTCGGCCGTCCTGCGCCGCCGCCCGCTCGACGAAGCCGACGTCATTCGCATCGGAGCCGTCCTGGCCGACGCCCTCGCCCACGCGCACGCGCTGGGTGTCGTGCACCGCGACGTCAAGCCCGGCAACGTCCTGGTCGACAACCGCGGCGAGGTGCACCTCACCGACTTCGGGATCGCCCGCCTGACCGACGTCTCGGCCATCACTTCGAGCGGTCTCGTCATCGGAACTGCGGCGTACCTGTCGCCGGAGCAGGTGAGCGGCGAGGGCGCCAGCCCCGCATCCGACGTCTACGCGCTCGGGCTCGTCCTCATCGAAGCGCTCACCGGCGCGCCCGCCTTCACCGGCACGGCCTCCGAGGCTGCGCTCGCTCGGCTCCACCGCGCCCCCGACGTTCCCGAGACCGCGTCGCCCGCACTGGCCTTGTTGCTGACGGCGATGACGGCGTCCGAGCCCGACGATCGTCCCGCGGCCAGCGAGGTCGTCGATGCGCTCGGCGCCGACCGCACGATGGTCCTGCCGGTCGCGGCCGACGTCACCGAGGCGATCCCGATCCAGCCGATCGAACCGGTCGTGCTCGCCGCTCCGTCGCACCGCCGTCCGCCCCTGGCCGCGATCCTGGTGGCTGGCCTGGTGCTGCTGTTCGCGCTCGGCCTGTTGAGCGGCGCCAACAGCCGCAGCCCGTGGAGCGTCGCCACCGAAGCGACCACCGTGGCCTCGACCGTGCCGCCGCCGACCACCGCCGTGACGACCGCACCACCGCCGACCACCGCCGCGCCTGCGGTCTCGGTGGCGCCCGAACCCGCGCCGAAGCACAAGGGCAAGAAGGGCGACTAGCGGTACGAGGCCCGAGCTACGCCAGGTTGACCTCGGGTGCGCCGGCCTCCCGGATGGCGGGCTCGACCTCGAAGTATGGGCGTGCGTCGAAGTGCCCGAGCATCGCGACGAGTCGGCTCGGAAACGTCTCGACGCGAGTGTTGTAGTCACGCACATTGGCGTTGTAGAAGCGCCGCGCCGCCTGGATGCGATCTTCTGTCGTGACGAGCTGCTGTTGCAGGTCGAGGAACTCGCGGCTCGCTTTGAGATCGGGATACGACTCGCGCAGCGCGAGCACAACTTTGAGCGCGTCGACGAGCATGTTCTCGTCCGCGGCTTGCGTCGCCACGTCACCGTGTGACGCGATGGCGGTGGCGCGGGCGCTGACCACTGCCTCGAGCGTCGCCTGCTCGTGGGCGGCGTAGCCCTTCACCGTCGCAACGAGGTTCGGGATGAGGTCGTACCGGCGCTTCAGCTCGGTGTCGACGTTCGACCACGAGTTGTCGACGAGCTGCCGTTGGCGAACGAAGCGATTGAACGACAAGAAGCCGCCGACGATGACGACGACCACGATCGCGACGACGACAACAACGACGATCACGCCCCGAGCGTAAGCCCCACGATGACGATGCCGATGACCGTGATGTTGTAACCGAGGTGGGCGCGCGTGCTCTCGGCCATCGCGGCGCCGGCGTCGCCCGTGCGGCGGAACGTTCGCAAGTACCGATCGGTGAAGTACATGCCGCCCACGCTCAGACCGAGCGCGGCGCCGATCGGAATGCCGATGATCGCGTGCGCCAGCCCGAACTCCACGCTGCGACGGAATCGTCCCCACCCCGTGCGCTTCTCTGCGCCCAACCGGAACATTCGCTCCTCGGCTTCGGCGAACAACGGGAGCGGAGGCACGAGCAGCACGAGGAACACGAGCGGGATGATCCATTCGAACGCGGTACCTGTGGTGCGGTCGGTGGTGCCGGTGACGGGATTGCCGAGGCCGCCAAGGGCTGTCCACCAGCCCCAGCTCAAGCCGGGGATCTGTACGAGGGCGATCACCGCGACGAGGACGACGAACAGTGCGGGCAACGCCAGCACGAAGTGACGTGGTCGGAGTCCACGCACGATCTGCCCGACATGACCGCGGCCCGAGCCCGACAGCGCGACGCGGGTGCCACTGGCGATGCGCACGCCGACGAAGGCGAGGACCGCGTACGTGGCGACGTCGAGCAGCGACATGACAACTACGTTCGCACGTGATGGATGACGTGGTGCGGCGGCACGTGTTGGTCGACGGGCGCGTGCAAGGCGTGTTCTACCGGGCGAGCGCGCAGCGCGAAGCGGCGCGGCTCAAAGTGTCCGGCGTCGCTCGCAACCGGCACGACGGGCGCGTGGAGCTGGAGGTCGAGGGTCCGTCGTCGGCCGTGGAGGCCTTCCTGGCGTGGGCGCGGATCGGTCCGCCGCGAGCACAGGTCACGGCCTTCGAGGTCGAAGCGAAGGAGCCGCAAGGCACCACGGGCTTCCGCACGAGTTGATCGTCAGCCGATCACCTTGTCGGCGCGCAGTGCGTCGATGTCCTGTGATGACAGTCCGGCCTCGCCGAGCACCTCGTCGGTGTGTTGACCGAGCGTCGGCGCCCACGCCGCGGTTGGCTGCGTGTCGCCGTCGAAGCGGGGTGCGGGCCGCGGCTGGCGAATCGGCCCGAGCACGGCGTGGTCCAACTCCCGGATCGCGCCGACGGCCGCGATCTGCTCGTGCTGCCACAGCTCGTCGAGCTGCAGTACTGGCGCGCACGGCACGTCGGCTTCCTGCAAACGGCGCACGACTTCCGCGGTCGTCATGGTCGCGACCTTGGCGCGCACGGCGCGCATGATCGCCGCACCTCCGCTCATGCGGGCCGCGGTGTCCGACAGGTCGCCGGCTTCGTCGGGGTCAGCGAGCGCGTCCACGAGGTTCTGCCACTGGGCCGCCGTGAGCGTCACGAGCGACACATGGCCGTCCGCCGTCGGCGTGAGCTTGAAGCTGCGGTGCACAGGCGGCAGCACTTCATCGGGTTCGCTGCACGTGTGGTTCATCATGCCGTCGGGCCAGACGAACGCAAGTGCGACGTCGAGCATCGACACATCGACTCGCGAACCCTTGCCGGTCTTCGTGCGCTCGAGGAGCGCGGCGGTGATGGCCTGTGCCGTGCTGTAGGCCGTCGCCTTGTCGATCACGCCGTGGCGCACCATCGCCGCGTCGGCCACGCCTTCGGATTGCAGCGCGGCGAAGCCGGACAGGGCTTGCACGACGTGGTCGTACGCCGGTGCCGTGGCGAGAGGGCCCTCATCTCCGAATCCACTGATCGACGCGTAGACGATCGTCGGGTTGGCGGCCATCACCGTGTCGGAACCGAGACCGAGTCGGTCGACCACGCCGGGACGGAAGTTCTGGGTGAAGACGTCGGCGGTCGAGCACAGGCGCAGCACGAGGTCACGGCCCTCGGTGCGCGAGAGGTCGACGGCGATCGAACGCTTGGCGCGGTTCACGTTGGCGAAATACGCGCTCATACCTGCAACCCCTGTGCCGACCGTACGGATGACGTCGCCCGACAGCGGCTCGACCTTGACGACGTCGGCGCCCTCGTCGGCCAGCACCATCGTGGCCAACGGGCCCGACATGTTGGTCGTGAGGTCGACGACGCGGAAACCTTTCAACGGCTGCGCGCTCATTCGAACACTCTTCAGGCCGCGCGTTGGTACGTGCCAGTCAGCGTGGTGGCGGTGATCGCCTTCTGCTTCGCCAGTGCGGCCAGCGCGTCGGCGGACGGCATCCCATCGGTGATCGTGCTCGGCGCGCTCATGGCGTAGAGCGTGAAGACGTAGTGGTGCGCGGGACCCTTCGGCGGGCACGGCCCGGTCCACCCCGGTTTTCCTGCACCGTTGAGCGCTTGCGCAGCGCCGTCCGGGACGGCGCCCTGCGAGAGCGCTTGCACGCTCGGATCGAGGCCGGCCACGAGCCAGTGCACGAAACCCTTGGCGTCTGGATCGATGACCGTCAGCACCAGCTCCACCGTTCCTTCGGGAGTAGCCCCCCACGCGAGCGGCGGTGACATCCCGCCGCCGT
>DASUCS010000202.1:0-2405 GCA_036275935.1 Acidimicrobiales bacterium | reverse complement strand
CGTCGACCCACCCGCGCTCGAAGGCCAGCGCTTCGGCACGTCCGAGCTCGAGGACGGGACGAACGTGGCACAAGAGATGCTGCAGCGGTGGGCGTGCGACACCGCGGTCGGGCGTGTCGTGATGTCCGGCCCGTCGATTCCGTTGGACATCGGCAAGCTCACCTACACGGCGACTGATGGCCAGCGCCGCGCCCTCAAGGTCCGCGATCGAGGCTGCGCGGTACGCGGCTGCAAGCGCAAGGCGCGGTGGTGCGAAGCGCACCACGTGATCCCGTGGCCCAACGGCCCGACCAACCTCAAGAATCTCGTGCTTCTGTGTCGACGGCATCACAAGCTCGTGCACCGCCGAGTCATCAAGTTCCTGTGGAACGAGCCGGACCAACGGTGGCAACTGGTCCGCGCGAGCGACAACACCCCGTTGCTCGAACGACCGCCGCCCCACACGGCGAAGCTCTTCGACTAGCCAGAGCGGGCATCCGCAGTACTCGTCACGCGCACCGTCTCCCCGTCGCGCGCACCCGGCACGGCTTTCGTGAAGACGTAATCGATGCGCGCCAGCAAGGTGACGCGCACTCGTGTGGGCGTCAAGAGCTCGACCACCGGATCGCCGATCAGGTGGAGGTCGTGCGAGTGCACCGCGATCGACGCCACCACGGACTGCTCGACCAACTCCGGGTCGAGGGCATAGCCGTCGCCGCGACGGATCGATGCCTGGTCCACGCCGTAGGTCACGGCGTTGTTCGCGGCGGCGTCGGCCAGGCTCGCGAGATCGCGCTTGGCGAGGTAGAGGTGCGAGTAGTCGAAAGCGATCCCCGCCAACATGATCAGTACGAGCACGGCGGCGGGCATGAGCATGAGGACGGTGCCTCGTTGCCGATCAGCCACAGACGGCCTCGCCGGGAACGTCGTTGCGGAACGGATCGACCAGCTCGCTGTGCGTTGCGGTGACGTCGAAGGCATGCCCGAAACCGCCGATGAACGGCAGCGTCAGTGCCGGCACCGGATAGGTCACGGCGAAGGTGACACGGTTGCAGCGCGTGAACGCATCGGCCGTGTCGGGTCCGTCGATGGTTGCCCGATCCGCGTTGCGGCCGTGAGCTCGCACGGCGTCCCGAGCCGCCGTCTCCGCGCGCGCTCGTGCCTCGTCGCCGTTCGGCGCTTCGACGTACGAACGAGCGGCTTCGCGCGCCGCTGACGTCGCCGTCATCTTGGCGTCGATCACTGCCCATGCGTTTGCGATCAACAACGCGCCGACGACGAAGAGCAGCACCCCGAAAGGCAGCGCCTCGACACCCGCGACCTGGCCGCGGTCGTCACGCCAGTCGACGCGTCGGCGAGTCACGGCTGGAAGTCCTCGACGCGCACCACGACGGTTCGGTCGATCTCGTCGAGTCCGACGAACGTGTCGATCGAAGGGCCGAGGAAACGCGGGTTCGTTGCGGTGACATGCAGCCGCACCACGCTCGGATCCGAGGCGACGTCCCACTCGAACGCAACTCGATGCGCGTAGCCGCCGAGCGCCTCACGGGCCGCAGCTTCAGCGGTGTCGATGTCCGCCTGCGTCGCCGGGTGACCGACGGTTGCGACTCGACGGGCGGCGTCGTACGTGGCCGACGTGACGACCGACGTCGCATACAGGTTGAACAGCAGCTGCACTGCGAAGAACAGGAACCCCAGGAAGACGAGGATGCCGAACGACGTACCGAGAAGCCCGGCGCCGCGATCCCTGTTCACGAGGTCAGGGCGCACCACCGATGTCGTTCACTTGCTGGCTCGCCTTCGAGCCGGAGCTCGTGAGGATCTGCGTGAAGATGACGTACATCGCCGCGCCGAGAAAGGCCACGATCAACACTGCGATCGCAGTGCTGATCACACCCTCGCCGCGGTCGTCCTCCCAGAAACGGCTTCGGAGACGGTTCGTGGCCGATCGGCCGAGCACGTAGGCCACGAGTGCGAGATCGCTGACCACTGTCCCTCCTAGGACTGCGTGAAGAGGCGCATCGCCTCGGTGAACGGGATGGCGAGGAAGATCACGCCCGGGACGAGCGTCGCGACGGTGACGGGGATCCACACCTGCTGGCCCCGCCGCTCGATCGTTTCGATGAGCTGGCGGTGGACGTCGCGGCGGATGCTGCGCGCCTCTTCCGAGATCAGCCGGCCGAGATCGCCGGCGTCGCGGTTGAGCCGCAGCAGGGCGACGAGACGATCGAGCGCCTCGACGCGTTCGAGCTCGGCCCATTCGCGCAGGGCCTCGGCCTCGCTCAGGCCATGACGGATGCGTCCACAGACTCGGGTGAGATCGCGGCCGCACTTGCCCTTGCCTCGTGAGGCGAGTCGATTGAGCGCGGTGCCGAGCGAGTAGCCGGCGGCGAGCAGCATGCCGAGCTGTTCGGCGACGACGGGGA
>DASUCS010000201.1:0-2995 GCA_036275935.1 Acidimicrobiales bacterium | reverse complement strand
ACGAGGCAGAACGCGACCGCGTTCGTCACACCACCGAGGAGTATGAGCAAGGTCGCCCACCCGATGAGCGCCGACGACAACACGAGTCGAGTGCCGTAGCGCTCCGCCATGACTCCCCCCGCTCCGTTGGCGACCGAGCCACCCAACACGGTCGCCGCCAGCAACAGGCCGAGCTGCGCGTCGCTGAATCCGAGGAACCGCTGCACGTCCAGTGCGACGACGGCCCACGTCCCCCAGAAGAACCCGAACGTGAGGAACGTCGCCCGCAGCGGCAGCACGCCGCCAGTGTTGCGTCTAGGAACGAAGGCGCGGCAACCGCAGCGCACCGATGCGCCGCAGCGCGAGCCCGATACCGACAAGCGCCAAGCCCACGACGGCCGCGCCGAGTCCGATGCCGGTGCGGGCCAGCACACTCGGGCCTGCTGCGCTCTCCGGGGAGCGGCTCACCGTTTCACCGAGAACCTGCGCTGGAGCGGTTGTCGCCGTCGGCGCGGCGACAGCAGGCGACTCCGTCATCGCCGCGGGCGACACGGCGGCACTGTCGGACGGCGCTGGCGCCGTCACCTCTGCGCCGAGCACCTGCGCGGGCGGAACCGCGGGAGCCGCCGCGACGCCTCCCGCCACACCGGTGCCGCTGGTCGACTCGCCGGAGCTCACTGCGGCCGGTGCCGTCGTGTCCGAGCAGTCGTCGACCCAGAAGACCTTGTGCTTGACGTCCGCTCCTTGCGATCCGTCGGCGTGCACCGTCAGGCGCACGTGCCAACCCTGGTTGCGCTGAGGCTCGATTCCGGCCAGCTCGGACGTGAGGTCGTAGGTCCTCGACGCGTCGAGGCCGGCCTCGCTGCCACCGCCGGCGTGAGAGTCCTCGCCGATCGGCACCGTGTCAGTCAGCAGGACACCACCCGCGGTCGGCGCGATCGCCTCGAACGTGAGATTCGCGTTCAGCGCTCCCGCGTCGAAGCCGTAGAAATCGACCTGGAACACGCAGCCCGGATGGGGCTCGTTGTCGGGTGCATCGTCGAACGGCCGGCCGTCGATCTTGATCGTGCCGTTGTTGCCTGCCGGATCTCCACCGGCAGTCGCGCCGGCGGATGGTGCCACCACCACGCCGATCATCAGCGCCACCGCCACTGCCAACCACGCTCGTCCCCAGCTCGCCACGGTCCACTCCTTCTGGTCTGTCCGATGTGGGTGCATCACTTTCCGTGACAAGACCGCCGCGAAACGTCAAATCGTTACAGACCGCAAAATTGGGCTGAATGACCTAGCAGTCCGACCCGTATTTCTGTATCTCTTGATAACTTTCAATATATTCTGTAGCTTGCTCTCGATGAGCGCCCGAGTCGTCACCGCAGTGACACCGGACGGACGCGTCGTGGCGCAGAAGCGCTCGCGCAACGGGCTGGATGCCGCCCGGCTGCGGCACGAGGCGGAGATCCTGTCGGTCGCACGGCATCCAGGCGTGGTCGAGTTGGTCGCCTGCGAGGCCGATGGCGACGACGTGGTGCTCCACACGGAGTTCGTCGGTGGCCACTCCGTCGAGACCGTCGGGCGGCTCGAGCTCGAACGCGCTGCCGGCCTCGTCGCAGCGCTGGCCGACGTCGTGGCGGATCTTCACGACCTCGGTGTCGTCCACGGCCGGCTCGAGCCGGCGCACGTCCTCATCGGTACCGGAGGACGCCCGATCCTGTGCGGCTTCGGTGGAGGTGGTCGGGTCGGCTCAGTCCCACCCCCTGGATCACCCGCCACGTCCGGGTTCGTCGATCCGGCCGCCTCCAGCGAAGCCGCGCTGTTCCCTCACCGCGACGTCTACGGGCTCGGCTGCGTGCTGCGGACGTTGATCGGCGACACGGGCACGGACATCGAGCCGATTCCCGAGCGGCGATTCACCGTCGACCGGTTGCGCGCGACATGGACCGGCTTCCACCGTCGTGGCCTACTCACCCTGGCGGATCGCGCGACCGACGACATCCCGTCACGACGGCCGCCGGCACGCCGCTTCGCCCGAGAGCTGCTCGATGCGATTCCCGCAGCATCGCTCACTGCCGACAGCGGTCCGTCAGACGTAGAGCCAGCACGTCGCACCGGTCGCACCGCGGTCCGCGTCATCGCGATCACGATTGCGCTCGCGGCCGTGCTGTTCTTCACGCTCACACGGGGCGGAGGGCAATCGTCCGCAGCCAGCCCACCGGTGCCGCAACCGTCGATCAACGGATCCAACGCACCGACATCCACCACGCTCCTGACACACGTCGAGGACGGGCGCGTCATCGTGATGGGCGATCAACGTTTCACCGCTGGCGCGCCGGGCGATCGTGTTGCAGTCGGCGACTGGGACTGCGATGGAACTGCGACGGCCGCGGTACTCCGTCCCACGACCGGAGCCGTCTTCGTGTTCGACGATTGGGCGACAGCAAACGCGGACCTCTCGGCGAGCGCGACCGCACATGCACCCGGTGCGGTCGATCTGCACGCGCGCCCACGCGACGACGGCTGCACGTCCCTTGTCGCTCTGTTCCCGGACGGCACCGAACAGGAGATCCGATGAGAGCTCGCTTCAAGATCGCCAGTCGCCATCTCGTGATCGGGCTGGGACTGACCACCGTCGTCGTATGGCTGTGGAACCTCGGCCCCAGCGATGTGAGGATCCCGCCGACGTCACTTGCTGCGGTCACCACCTGGATCGATCGCCACGATGCGGTGACCCTGGCGTTCGCACTCGTGCGCATCGAGGCGTTGGTGCTCGCTGGCTATCTCCTCGCGCTCACGGCACTCAGTGCAGTTGTGCGCATCCTCGAACTTCCGACGCCCACCCGGCTCGTCGACCGTCTCACGCTCCCGTTCCTCCGCGGCATGTTCGGCGGCGTGGCCGCGCTCGGTGTCATCGCGGCCCCTACCAATGTCCATCACCCCGCGCCGTCGCCACCGACCACGACTCCGGTGCTCGCACCGATCGAAGATCCGACTGCTACCGCGATCCTTCATCTCGAAGTCC
>DASUCS010000200.1:0-10890 GCA_036275935.1 Acidimicrobiales bacterium | reverse complement strand
TGATCGTTGTTCCCCGCCGAGGCCATCGGGACGGCCGCGCCGAGGAGCAGAAGTGCAGAGGCGCCTGCTGCGGCGATCCCCTTGGGCGACACGTGCCGCCAGATTCCTGAGCGGCCCGTCCGCCGACGCGAATCCAACTCGTCGGTGCCGCCGTGCTTGTTTGGAGTGTGTGATTGTTCCACCACGCTGAGTGACGGTACAGGTGCTCATCGTGCTCGCCTATAGCCAGTGGGTGCCATGGCGGGACGGGAATCGGGACTAGCTAGTGGGGACGAACAGGAGCATTTCGGACAGCGCGGCGGGCATCGGCGAACCGGACGGTCTCGTAGACGAGCAACGACCACAGAACGACGGCGACGACGGCGAGTGCGATGACCGCCGCCGCGAGGTGTGCCAATGGGATGAACAGCACCAGAACGGTCGCGGCCACGAGGCGCTGGACGCTCAGCGTGGTGAGCACTCGGCGCTTGAACGCGACCTGGGCGAAGACGTAGAGCGCGGGACCTCCGACCAGGGCCGCCGTTGCCTCCCACGACAACGAATGACCGACGCCGTGCAGCGTCGTCTTCATGCCGAGCGCGAGCAGCACGATGCCGGCGACCATCGGCAGATGGAGGTAGGAGAACGCGTCGCGGGCGAGCTCGTTGCGCGCTTTGATGTCCTCGACCTCGCCGAGCTGACGCGCCGCTGCGAGGGCCGTCGTGTCGAAGTACATCCACCACAGCGCGCCGGCGACGGCGACGCCGAGAACCGCGGCGACGACGATGCCTGCGTCGATGCCTGCCTCGGCGCCCACGCCGATGGCAACGATCGACTCGCCGAGGGCGACGATCACGATCAACCCATGTCGTTCGGCGAAGTGGCCCGGCACCAGTCGCCATCCCGACGTGTCGATGAACAGCGGGCCCGCCATGTCGAACGCGAGCGCCGCCGCCCAGGTCGCAAGGCGCGCGTCACCGTGCAGCGCCGAGCCGACGAGCAACAGTGCAACTGCGAATGCGGTGCTGATCGCCAGGCCCACGACCGAATGGCGAAGCCCGACGTCATCGCGACTCGCGAGCACGAACAACGCGATGTGCGCGGCGCGCACGACTCCGTACGCGATCGCGAACGTCACGCCGAGGTTCTCGAAGGCATGCGGTACCGCGAGCGAACACACCAGCAGTGCCGCCATCGCGATGAAGAGCACGAGCCGCACCGAACTGTCATCGGGATCGACGACACTCGTCAACCACGCGTAACCCACCCACGACCACCACAGCAGTCCGAGCACGACGAGACCGTGTGCGAGACCGCGCCAGGTTGGATCGTGCGCCATCAGCGCGCTGCACTGCGTGATCGCCAACACGAAGACGAGATCGAAGAACAGTTCGAGCGGACTGACAGCGTCGCCTTGTCGGTGGGCGACGCTCAGCCGTGGCTCGTTTTCCGGCTTACCGGTCACCGCGCGAGTCTGTCCTGCTCGGTGGGCAACGCGCGGCACTGCCAAGCGTGGCGGCGACGACCTACGCGCGCAGATGGACACGTACGTCGCGTCATATTCCGGCTGATCGGAGGGACGGGCGTGAGAGCCTGATGCGATGTCCGATGCGTCCGACGAGTTCCTCGCGTTGCTGGAGCTCGAGCACTGCGGCGACACGTGGATCGGTCAGACCCCCGACTGGTACGGCCCGGTCGTCTTCGGCGGCATCGGACTCGCCCTCACGGTTCGCGCCGCATGCGCCGATGCGACGACCGGCAGCCGGCTGCACTCGCTGCATGCGCACTTCCTTCGCCCGGTGCTCGGTGGGCGCGAGATCGCGTTCGACCACGAGGTAGTGAAGGCAGGTCGCGCTTTCTCCGTGCACCGCGTCGCCGCGTCGCAGGAGGGCAAGACGGCCATCACGATGACGTGTTCGTTCACCGCCGACACCGACGGCTATGTGTACGACCTCTCTGGGATCCCTTCGGACGTGCCGATGCCCGACGAGCTACCCGAGCCCGAGCCAGTCGAGGGTGAGGAAGGATCGTGGGACGTGCGCTGGGTCGGACCGAGCGCGTTGCGGGCCGACGGCACGCGCGAGGCGACGCACCGGCACTGGTTCCGCATGCCGCAGGCGCGGGACGACGATCCGCATCTGCACACCGCGCTCCTCGCGTACGCGACGGACTGGACCGGCATCGGCGGCCGACCTCTGCACCTGGACGGCGACACCACCGGAATGATCAGCCTCGACCATGCCGCTTGGTTCCACCGGCCAGCGCGCGTCGATGAATGGCTGCTGCACGACGTGCAGAGCCTCGTCAACGCGGGTGGCCGCGGGACTTTGCGTGGTGTGATTCGCGATGCGCGGGGGACGATCGTCGCGTCGATGGCACAGGAGATGCTGCTACAGCCCGTGTGACGCGACTACATCGATCAGCGGGCGGTGTCGCCGCGGTCGAAGGCGTCGATCACCTGCTGCGCCGCCGTGGCCGGATCAATGTCGTCGCCGAGCTCGATGATCGTGTCGGCGACCTCCCGGTACAGGTGCTCGCGTTCGACGGCCATCGTCGACAGCACGGCGCGAGGATCGCGGCCGAGCAAAGGACGGTGATCGTCGGGCCGCACGCGAGTCGCGAGGATCGAGGGATCGACGTCGAGCCACACGACAAAGGCGTCCTTCATCGCGTGGCGCGCCGCTGGGTCGAGTACGACCCCACCGGGCGCGGCGACGACCAAGGGGGTTGCGTCCCGCAACGCGTCGACGACGACGGATGACTCGAGTGCGCGATACGCCGCCTCACCCCCTCGTTCCCACAGTTCGCGTACCGACTTGCCGGTCCGATGCTGGATTGCGTCGTCGGTGTCCACCAGCTGACGTCCGAGGCGATCGGCCACGATGCGCCCGATCGTCGACTTGCCGGCGCCCATCAGGCCGACCAGAACAAGTTGGGTCACGCCCGTTTGGTCTACCCCCGCATGCACCATGTGCGACACCTACCAGTAGGTTCGCCGCGATGAGTACTCCCGCGTCGTTGCGCGACGCATGTGTCGTGGTGATCGGTGGCAGCTCTGGCATCGGGCTCGCAACAGCGAAGTTGGTGCAGGAGGCCGGAGCCCATGTGGTGATCGCCGGGCGCGACCAAGATCGACTGTCGTCCGCGCACAAGGAGCTGGGCGGAGACGTGCAGACGTTCGCGCTCGACGTCGCGGACGAAGCAGCAGTGAAGGCGCTCTTCGACTCGCTCGACGCCGTCGACCACGTGGCGAACCTCGCGGGCACACACGCAATGGGCTCGATCGTGGACACGGACACTGCGACATTGCGACCGCCGGTCGAGAACCGCCTGTGGGGACCCGTGTACGTCTGCAAGTACGCGCGCCCGAAGATGACGACCGGGTCGATCACGTTGTGCACGGGCGCCGCAGTTGCTCGACCGCGTCCTGGTGGTGCGATCGTCGCCTCCGCAGCGGGAGGATCGGAGGTCCTCGCCCGCGCGATGGCGCTCGAACTCGCGCCGGTGCGCGTGAACGTCGTACGGCCGGGCCTCATCGACACGCCGATGTTCGATCGCATGGTCGGCGATCGCCGTGAGGAAGTTCTCGCATCCCAGACGAAGCGCATCCCGCTGCGGCGCGTCGGGCGTCCGGAGGAGATCGCCCACGCCATCGCGTTCCTGATGACCAACGAGTACGTCACGGGCGCGACCCTCTCCGTCGACGGCGGCGTCAGCCTCAGCTGACCACGCTCACGCTGAATAGCGTGAGCGTGGTGACGGTCCGACTCGACTCTGTGTGCATCGACGCGAACGACCCGCATCGTCTCGCGCGTTTCTGGGCCGAAGCGCTGCGCTGGGAGGTCGGCGACGAGACGGATGAGGAGGTCGAGCTCGTGCCGAGTGATGGCACATCGTTTGCGATCTACTTCGGACGAGTTCCTGAGAAGAAGGTGGGCAAGAACAGCGTCCACCTCGACCTGACGACATCCTCGCTCGACGATCAAGCGCAGTCCGTCGCGGCGTTGATCGAACTCGGCGCCCGACACGTCGACGTGGGTCAACGCGGAGACGAAGGTCATGTCGTGCTCGCCGATCCGGAAGACAACGAGTTCTGTCTCATCGAGCCGACGAACTCGTTCCTCGCCGGCTGCGGCCGTCTCGGCTCGATCACGTGCGACGGTTCGCCGGCGGTCGGTTACTTCTGGAGCGCGGCACTCGAGTGGCCGCTGGTGTGGGATCAGGACGAGGAAACCGCGATCCGTGCGCCCGGCGGACGCGGTCCGTTCATCACCTGGGGTCCGCCGGTTCCGGTCAAGACGAGGAAGAACCGTCTTCATCTCGACGTCGCGCCCGAAGTCACTGACGATCAGCAGGCGGAGATCGAACGCTTGATCTCGCTCGGCGCGTGTCGCGTCGACATCGGTCAGGGCGACGTCTCGTGGGTGGTGATGGCCGATCCCGACGGCAACGAGTTCTGCGTGCTGACCCCTCGGTGACGTCAGGAGGGCGGTGCGGCACGTCATAGCGTGGAGTGATGGCACGCATTCCACTGGTTGACTCGGGCGACGAGGGCGCGGACGCGCGGGCGAGAGAAGCGCTGCACGCGGTGAGCGGTGAACGTGGCTCGATCGAACCGAACGTCTATCGCGCCATCGCCAATCATCCCGACGCGTTGAGCGCCATGGCGCGGTTCGCGAGCGTCGTGTACTTCGACAACTCGATGACGCCTGCCCAACGGGAGCTGGCATACCTCACCGCGTCGGTCACCAACGATTGTCATTACTGAATCCCGACACATGTGCTGCTCGGTCGAGCAGCCGGACTCACGGAAGACAAGCTCGCCCACCTCGGCGACGATCCGCTGCCCGAGGGTGTGTACGAGGCGGACGAAGCCGCCATCGTTCGTTACGCGCAGCGCTCGACGCGGCTCGAGTCGATCGATGACGACATGTACGCCGAGCTGGCTGAACACTTCGACACGAAGCAGCTGATCGAGATCTGCTTCACCGTCGGGTTCTCGAACATGATCAACCGCTTCCACGCCACGTTCCGCACCGACCTCGACCCGGTCATCCGGGCCGCGGTCGGCGATGCCTGTCCGCTCGCCTTCCCCGACGTGCCGGGTACGTAGGGCGCGGCGGTCTACGTGCGCGGTGTGCGAGGCTCGGCGGCATGGGCAGCGCAACGAACGAGATCGACATCAACCGGTCCGCCGACGAGGTCTGGGCCACCGTGCGCGACTTCGGCGGACTCTCCGCCTGGATGCCCGGGGTCGACTCCTGCCGACTCGATGGCGACGACCGCATCATCGAGATGATGGGCATGGAGCTGACCGAGACCCTCTTGCGGCGGGACGAGGACACCCGCACGCTCAGCTACGGCATCACGAAGAGCCCGATGCCCATCGACCACCACGAGGCGACGATCGCGGTGTCGCCCGTCGACAACGAGTCGGCGCACGTGACGTACACCGTCGACGTCGCGCCGGATTCGATGACCGACGCGATGAGCAACGCATACGCCGGAGCGCTCAAAGCGCTCAAGGCCCGCCTCGAGTCCTGAGGTCCGCGCCACGCGCAGGTCTCCCGAGCGACTGGAGAGCGGAGGCGTTCGTGCTCAGTACTCGTCGATGACGCGCCCTCGCGGACGATCCACGTACGTGCGTCGCCCGAAGCCGCCCCAGCTGCTCCAGAAGATCAGTGAGGTGACGAGTCCGATCGCGCCGACGATCATCAGGATCACGCCAACGGTGTTCCAGTTGACACCGTGCGAGTTGTTGACCGTCACGGCGAAGTCGAGAATCGCACCGACGGCGATGAGAACAATGCTGAGTCCGATGCCCACGGTGAATCACTTCCTTGTCGTGTGCCGACCAAAGGATGTTGGCCGGAGCGATAACCCGTGGTTCACCGGCGAAGGAGCGCGCAAACCCTAAGCGTCGCCTAAGTCGTGCCGTCGCTCGGTGAGTTCACATTGCGCGCAGCACGAGGATCGGAACTGTCACGCGCGACGGACGATGAGAACCACGAGCAGGATCAACAGGATGGTGCCAAGGCCGATGTACATGCGGACGTCGTTGCCCGCATACGTGCGCTCGAAGACCTTTCCGACGTTCGCGTTCTGTTCGCAGGTTGCGTCGGTGAACGCTGTAACGCGGCGACGCACTCCGGCGATCTACGCAGTACCGGCGACGACGGTCAGCGCGCCGAGTCGGTGTAGCCCGGCCCTGGCTTGGCCCGGACCTGGCGCACGTCGAGCGGTTGGGCGCATTCGCTGCAGATGACGACGGCGTGCATGTCGTGTCCGCACTCGGTGTGGTGCAGCACGAGGGGAGTCCCTTCCGGGCCGGTCAGCCAGCGATCACCCCACGCGGCCATCGCGGCCAGGATCGGGAACGCGTCGCGCCCCTTGTCGGTGAGTCGGTACTCGTAGCGCGGCGGGTTCTGTTGGTACTCGACGCGGGTGAAGATGCCCTCGTCGACGAGTCGGGTGAGGCGCTGCGTGAGGATGTTGCGCCCGATGCCGAGTGCCGCGTGGAAGTCGTCGAAGCGACGTGTCCCGAGGCAGGCCTGCCGGATGAGCAACACGTTCCAGTGGTCGCCGAGAACGTCCGCGCTGCGGGCGATGGTGCACGGCCACCCGGACGTGTCGGTGCGCTTCACGTGCTCCAGCGTAGCCGAATGGGTTGCATCATGTAACTGACTCTTCTAGTGTCGATTCCATCATGGAACCAAGAGCGGCAGTGTCGACCGTGGAGCGTGACGCCCACGGCCAGGTGGCCACCGAAGTCGTCGACGAGCGGATCCTGTTGATGACCGTCGACCGGGTCGAGAAGAAGAACGCGTTCACGCCGAAGATCAGCAACGAGCTCGCCGCGGCGTACACGCGCCTCGACGAGGATCCGGAGCTGTTCGTCGGCGTGCTGACCTTCGCCGGCGGCCACACCACCGCGGGCTTGGAGATGCCGCTGTTCTTCGGCCCTGACGCCGAGCCCGGACCACCGGAAGACGCGGTCGACCCGTTCGGGCTGCACCGCCGGTTGACCAAACCGTTGGTGACCGCGGTGCAGGGCATCACGTTCACCATCGGTATCGAGATCGCGTTGGCGGGCGACATCATCGTCGCCGCATCCGACACGAGGTTCTGTCAGCTCGAACCGAAGCGTGGACTCGCGCCGCTCGGCGGAGCGACGATCCGTTACGTGCAGCGCGCCGGGTGGGGGAACGCGATGTACCACCTGTTGCGGGCCGACGAGTTCGGCGCCGAGGAAGCACATCGCATCGGGCTGGTGCAAGAGGTGGTGGAACCGGGCCTCCAGCGCGACCGTGCCGTGGAACTGGCACAAGAGTTGTTGCGGTGCGCGCCGCTCGCACTGCAGCACACGATCGCCAACGCCCGCGTCGCGCTCGACGAGGACGAGCCCACGGCGATCGCCGCGATACCGGCGATGAGCAAGGCGGTCATGGCCACCGCCGACTTCCAAGAAGGAATCGCCTCGTTCATCGAGCGCCGTCCGGCCAGGTTCGTCGGGCGATGACCGCAACCGTGCCCGACGCGGCGACGACCACGATGGCGACGAACGCGGAATGGAAGCCGACCGCCTGCATCCTGTGCGAGTGCAACTGTGGCATCGAGGTCCGTGTTGGTGCCGACGGCCACACCTTCGAGCGCATCCGCGGTGACAAAGCGCACCCGGCGTCGAAGGGCTACACGTGTGAGAAGGCGCTGCGGCTCGACTACTACCAGAACGGTCGCGGGGAGCGGCTGCTGAGCCCGCTGCGCCGCCGACCGGACGGCACACATGAAGAGATCGACTGGGACACCGCCATCGGTGAGGTGGCGGCGCGGCTCTCGGCGGTGCGCGACGCCCACGGAGGCGGCTCGATCGTCTACTACGGCGGCGGCGGGCAAGGGAACCACCTCGGCGGCGTGTACGGCTCCGCAACGCTCAAAGCACTCGGCGTGCGTTACCGCGCCAACGCGATCTCGCAGGAGAAGACCGGCGAGGTGTTGGTCATGGGCAAGATGTTCGGCACGCCGCTACGAGGTGACTTCGAGCACTGCGAGGTCGCGTTCTTCGTCGGCAAGAACCCGTGGATCTCCCACGGCATCCCTCACGCCCGCACCACGCTCAAGGCGATCGCCGCTGACCCTGCACGGGCGATGATCGTGATCGACCCGCGCGTCACCGAGACCGCGGCGATGGCCGACATCCACCTGCAGGTCCGGTCGGGACGCGACGCGTGGCTCATCGCCGCGATGGCAGCGGTGCTCGTGGACGAAGCCCTTGCCGACCGCCGATGGCTCGAGGAGCACGCGATCGGCATCGAGCCGGTGCTCTCCGCGCTTCGCGACGTGCCGATCGCGCGGTACTGCGAGATCAGCGGCGTCGACGAGGCGCTCGTGCGCGCGGCGACGCGGCGGATCGCGGCGGCGGCCAGCGTCGCGGTGTTCGAAGACCTCGGCGTGCAGATGAACCGCCACTCGACGCTCGTCAGCTACCTCGAGAAGCTCGTGTGGCTCCTGACCGGCAACCTCGGCGTGCCTGGTGGGCAGTACGCGATGTCGTCACTCGGCAACCTGCTGCGCATGAGTCGCGGTGAGCTCGACTCGGCCACCGCACCCGTGTCACCGGTCGCCGGCGCCCCGCTCATCGGCGGCCTCATCCCGTGCAACGTCGTTGCCGAGGAGATCCTCACCGACCACCCCGATCGCTACCGGGCCATGATCGTGGAGTCGGGCAACCCGTTGCACTCGGTCGCCGACAGCCAGCGCATGCGCGAAGCGATGCGCGCGCTCGAGGTGAGCGTGTGCATCGACGTGTTCATGACCGAGACGGCGCGGCAATCGGACTACGTGCTGCCGGCCACCACGCAGTACGAGAAGTTCGAGGCGACGTTCTTCAACTTCGACTTCCCGCGCAACGTGTTCCAGCTTCGCCGACCCGTGCTCGACCCGCCCGCTGGCCCGCTGCCCGAGCCCGAGATCCATGCCCGCCTCGTCGACGCGCTCGGCTACCTCGACCACGGCACGATCGACGAGCTGCGAGATGTGGCGGTACGAGAACGGGCCGAGTTCGCGTCCGCGTTCGCCGAGGCGCTGTCGAGCGATCCGAAGCTCGCCGCGGTTGCGCCGGTCGTGCTCTACCGCACCCTTGGCGAGTCGCTTCCGCACGGCGCGGCCGCCGCCGCGGCGCTGTGGCCGATGGCGGTGCGCTGCTCCCAGCGCAACCCCGAAGGTGTGGCACGGGCCGGGTTCGGTTCGGGTGCCGACGCGGGCGACGAGCTCTTCGATGCGATCGTCGAGCGGCCGTCCGGTGTTGTGTTCACCGACGACACCTGGGAGGCGACGTGGGCGCGCATCCAGACCGATGATGGCCTCGTGCACGTCGAGATCCCCGAGCTGCTGGTCGAGCTCGCCGGGCTCCGCGACGAGACGCCGCCCGGTGAGGATCCCGACTGGCCCCTGTTGCTGTCCGCCGGCGAGCGGCGTTCGTTCACTGCCAATACGATCCTGCGCGACCCTGCGTGGCGGAAGAAGGACGCCGAGGGTGCCCTACGCGTGTCGCCGAGTGACGCCAGCGCGAGCGGCCTGGCCGACGGCGACCTCGCGGAGCTCACGACCAAGCGGGGCAGCGTGCTCGTCACCGTCGCGGTCGACGACAGCGTGCAGCCCGGTCACGTGTCGTTGCCCAATGGCCTCGGCCTCGACCATGTCGAAGCGGGCAGGCGGCACCAGACCGGTGTCGCGCCCAACGAGCTGACGGCGAGCGAAGATCGTGATCCGTGGGCGGGGACGCCGTGGCACAAGACGGTGCCGGCTCGACTCGAGCGGGCAACGCCGTGAGCTTCGACGTGGCACAGATCGACGAGGTGCTGGCGACGACGCGGGCCGTCCGCCGGCGGCTCGACCTCGAACGGCCGGTCGACAACCAGGTGCTGCTCGACTGCATCGACCTCGCCGAGCAGGCGCCGACCGGCGGCAACCTCGGCAGCCGGCGGTGGATCGTCGTCCGCGACCAGCGCGTGAAGGACCAGCTCGGCCAGCTGTACCGCGAGGGAGCCGGCTCGTTCATCACCTCGGCCGCTGACCGGCTGGCGGGGACTGGGCATCCGAGCGAGAAGGTGCTCACCTCGGCCGCGTATCTCGCCGAGCATCTGGCCGAGGTGCCCGCCATCGTGATCCCGACCGTGATCGGCCGTCACGACGGCAGCGGCCGCCCTGGCCTGTTCGACTCGGTGATCCAAGCGGCGTGGAGCTTCTGCCTCGCGCTGCGGGCGCGCGGTCTGGGCACGACGTGGGTGACCGCCGCGCTCCAGGACACGGCGAAGGTGAAGGAGATCCTCGGCATTCCCGAGTCGATGACCGAGATCGCGCTGTTCCCAGTCGCATACACGAAGGGCACCGACTTCAAGCGGGCCCCGCGCCACCCGGCTCGTTCGATCACGTTCTTCGATCGCTTCGGCACCACGACCGAGCGCGGCCCCAGCGAGGAGTTGCGCTTCGAGGACGGTCCGGGCGCGATCGCCGAGGTCGACATCGATGCGCCACCGGCAACCGTGTGGGCGCTGGTGACCGACATCAACCTGCCGGCACAGTTCTCCACCGAGTTCATCGGCGCCGAGTGGGCGAGCGACGACCGCGGTGTCGGCGCGCTGTTCCACGGGAGCAACCATCACCAGGCGATCGGGGAGTGGACCATCCCGTGCTTCGTCGACGTCTGCGACGAACACCGCGCATTCGGATGGAGCACGGTCGACGCGGACAACCCCGGTGCGCGCTGGCGATTCGACCTCGAACCGCGCGACGGCGGTACGCGCCTGCGGTTCTCCTACGTCATGGGACCGGGACCGTCGGGCACGACGATGGCGATCGAGAACAACCCCGGCAAGGAGACACGGGTGTTGCGCCGGCGGATCAACGAGGTTC
>DASUCS010000199.1:0-3826 GCA_036275935.1 Acidimicrobiales bacterium | reverse complement strand
CGACCTCGACCACCACACCGCCAGCGAGCACGCAACCGATGTTGCCGACGACCAGCAACTCGTCGATGCCGCAGACGGGGCTCGAGACGGGACAGCTCGCGGGACTCGCCCTCAGTGCGATCCTCATCGGCTACGGGATCTGCTCGATCGGCCGTGGGGTGGAGATCGACACGGTTCCTTGACCGTCGCGTCGGGTAGCGCGCGTTGAATCGCACGCAAGGAGACGCACCATGAACGAACTTCAGGGACGACGGATCGCATTCGTCACCGCGAACGAAGGCGTCGAGCAGATCGAGCTCACCAGTCCATGGGACGCCGTGACACAAGCGGGTGCTGAGCCCGTGCTCGTCGCGACGAAGCCAGGCAAGGTGCAAGCCTTCAACCACCTCGACAAGGCGGACACCTTTCCTGTCGACATGACGACAGGAAAGGTGAACATCGACGACTTCGACGGACTCGTACTTCCCGGCGGTGTGGCGAACGCCGATCAGCTCCGCACCGACAAGCACGCCGTCGAGTTCGTGCGCAGCTTCTTCGACACCGGACGCCCGGTCGCGGTGATCTGCCACGGGCCCTGGGTGATCGTCGAAGCCGACTGTGTCCGCAACCGCACGATCACGTCGTGGCCGAGCCTGCAGACCGACATCCGCAACGCCGGCGGACACTGGGTGGACGAACAGGTCAAGGTGTGCCCAGGCAAGGAGAACGTCATGGTCAGCAGCCGCAAGCCCGACGACCTCCCCGCTTTCAACGCCACGCTCATCGAGCAGTTCGCCAAAGCCAAACAACCCGCGAATCGCTGATCGCCGATCCACGCAGCAGCCCCGCTCCGTAAGGTACGGACGTGGGGCTGCTGCTGACCGCGTTCGGGTTCGGGTTCCGTCACGGAATCGACTGGGACCACCTTGCAGCACTGACCGACATCACCGGCACTGAGCGCACGCCTCGCCGTTCGATGGTGCTCGCAACGCTCTACGCCGCGGGGCACGCGCTCGTCGTGTTCGCTCTCGGGTTGATCGCGGTGCTGCTGTCGTCGGAGCTTCCGGACTCGGTCGACACCGCGATGGAACACGTCGTCGGCGCGACATTGATCCTCTTCGGTATCTACGTGCTCGTGTCGCTCGTGCGGCGCGGCCGCGACTTCCGCATGCAGAGCCGATGGATGCTGGTCATCCGAGGCCTACGACGCGTGCTGCGCCGCAATCGTGTGGTGGTCGTCGAACACGAGCACGAGCACGCCACGAGCGAGGTGCACGACCACAGCAACGTGCATGCGCACGCGGCAACTCCGAATGCCGCAACCACGAGCCGGCATCACACGCACGTTCACCGTCACGTCGCGCCGATGCCCGACGATCCGTTCGCGACGTACACCCGTCCCACGGTGTTCGGCGTGGGCATGCTGCACGGCATCGGCGGCGAGACACCGACGCAGGTACTCGTGTTCGCCGCAGCCGCCGGTGCCGGCGGCCGCGCGGGTGGTGTCGCGGTGCTCGTGGCCTTCGTCGTCGGGCTCCTGGCGTCGAACACGGCCGTGTCGCTCGCGAGCACGTTCGGGTTCGTGCACGCCACCAAACGGTGGTCGGTGTACGCCACGATCTCGGTGGTCACCGCTGTCTTCAGTCTGACGGTCGGCGCGTTGTTCCTGGTCGGACACGGTGCCGTGCTGCCCACGATCTTCGGCGGTTGACCAGCACGTTTCTGGTTCCGGTGATGGCGTCGGGATATTTTGTGAGCATGGTTGCGGCTGAATCGGGATGGGATGTCCCTGCGGAATTCCACGTCGCCGTCGATGTCACGACGGAGCCACCGCTCGTCACGGTGTGGGGCGAGCTCGATCTCGCGACCGTTGCACCCTTCCGCGACGCGCTGCGTGAGGCGATCGAGACGGATCCGAACGCAATCGTGGTCGACCTCGGCCACGTGACGTTCATGGGGTCGATCGGCATCCGCGAGCTGGTCCGTATTCACGACGGCGCTCGTCGCATCGAGCTGCGCGTGCCGCAGGGCATCGTGCGTCGCGCCCTCGACACTGCGGTGCTGCCGGAGACCTTCGTCATTGTCGGCTGAGTAAGCAATGGCGGCGCGCCGGGTAGGCGCAGTGCATGGCTAGTGAACGTTCAACAACCAAGACGACCGCGCCTGAGTTGCTGCGCGCTCAGCACGAGTCCGTCAAGAAGATGTTCTCCGAGATCGAGAATGCTCGGGGCAAGGATCGTGAGGATCTCTTCGACTGCCTCCGCAAGACGCTTGCGGTGCACGAGACGGCCGAAGAGATGGTCGTGTATCCCGAGGTCCGGATCATGAACAAGGCGGCGGAGCGCGCCGTCGAAGCTCGACTGGCGGAGGAGTCCGACGCCAAGGACGTCCTCTCGCAGCTCGAGAAGCTGGGACCGGACGACGACAAGTTCGACAAGCTCTTCAACTCCTTCCGTCAGTCCGTGTTGCAGCACGCGTCAGCCGAGGAGACGCAGATCTTCCCGTTCCTCGAGGACAACGTCGCCGGCGGCAAGCTCATCGAGATGGCCGAGCTCATCGAGACCGCCGAGTCCATGGCACCGACGCACCCCCATCCGCACGGTCCCGAGTCGGCGCTCGGCAACTTGATGGTCGGGCCGTTCGTCGCGATGGTCGACAAGGTGCGCGACAAGATCGCCGAGCGCAAGAAGAAGTAGTCAGCCGCTCAGACGCTGGTGGAGGCGGACCACGTTGCCGTCGGCCGTGGTGCGGATCTGCACGAGATCGCACAGCTGGTTCGCCATCCACAGTCCCCGCCCGCCGAGCCGGTCCGGTTCGGGGCGTAGCCGTCCGGCGAGCGGGACGTCGATGTGGCCGTTGTCGGCGACCTCGCACAGGATGCGGTCGTCGTCCTGCCACAGCCGGATGACGCCGTGCCCTCCCGCGTGGCGCACGCTGTTCGACGCCAGCTCGTGTACGGCGAGCACGAGATCGTCGGCGCGGTAGCCCTGGAGGCCATGTGCGCGAGCGAAGCGCGCGCACAGCTCGCGTACTGCTCCGATCGCGTTGACACCGAAGGAGAACGACGGCACGTCATCGGGAACCGCGGGAAGCGGAGAGTCGAAGGGTGTGCCCATCGTCTCGAGCGGACGGCAGGACGGATTCCCGCGACGCGCGCTCGTGCCTTCGCCAACCCAGGGATGACTGCGCTCGGCGTCGTCGAGGACGTCGTCCGGCAGCGCGTCGACGTTGTAGGGGCACAGCAACCTGAACGAGTCGCAGTCTGCGAACGCAACGTTCAGCAGCGACTCGTGACGCTGGCACTCGACGATCTCGTCGCGCGACCGCCCGGGCCACATGGTTTCCGCGATTCCACGTACGGGACGCGCACCGTCACCATTGCGCTGCACGAAGTCGTGCCATGCGGGGATGAGGTGCGCCGGGTTGCGCCCGATCTGTCGTACGTCATCGAGTGCCACGCCTGCTCCACCATCGGGAAGGGCGGCGCGCAGCGCATCGAGCTGCGGGGGTGGCACCGCGGCGAACATCGGTTCCTCGCGCTCGAGGCCTTCCAGCAGGAAGGGCACGGTGGCAGCGAGGAACTCGTCGACGCCGGAGTAGAAGCGAGCTTCGTGCTGGAAGTCCTCCGCCCGCGCCTCCGGCGCGCCCTCGGGCATAGACGGAGCAGTTTGCCCCTTTGTTCCGGTGATTACTAGGCGAGCATTCCCGCTGCAATCGGCTGACTCGTCGGCGCGGGTACCGGCGCGTTCTCCTCGGTGATCATCACCTGGCGCACGGATGGATCGGCACTGAACGCGTACACGCCCGGACCGGCCATGGTGCCGAGCGAGATGACCTGCCCCGAGTC
>DASUCS010000198.1:0-3216 GCA_036275935.1 Acidimicrobiales bacterium | reverse complement strand
CGCGGTAGTACGACATCCCGATGATCGCTGGGCCGATCGCCCAGCCGCGTGACCGCGTGATGGTGGCGTCGTCGAGGCCGACCTCGTCGAAGAAGCGCTGGCGCGTCGTGCCGCGGAACAGGATCCAACCCGGCATGAGATCGCACGCGGGGTCGCCGACGCCGTAACCCGAATCGATCACGCCGACGAGTCCTCGACCGCGCGCGATGAGGTTGCCGCTGAGATCGCCATGGAACCACACGGGTGGCCCGTCCCACTCCGGCGCGGCACGGGCTTCTTCGAACGCGGCGACGGCCTCTGCGATCCAGGGTTGCCCTTCGAGCTTCGCGATCCACGGGTCGAGTCGCCCCTCCCACACCGACAGCGGTGCGCCTCGCCACGCCGTCGGCTGGCCGGCAGGCGGCCCACCCGTCGGGTCGCATGCGTGCAATGCGCGAACGAAGTGGGCGAGGTCGACCGCCGCTCGGTCGAGATCGAGGTTGTCGACCGTGGCGTGCTCGCCCTCGATCCACCGCACGATCGACCACGCCCACGGCAAGCCCTCGCCGGGCCGGCCCAGCGCGACCGGAATCGGCACCTCGAGCGGCAGCTGCGGCGCGAGGAACGGAACCCACGTGGCCTCGCGCTGCGCCTGCTCGGTCACTCGGTCGACGATCGGCACCCGTACGACGAGATCGTCGCCGAGCCGGAAAAGGGTGTGGTCCGTGCCGGACGGCTCGATCGGCCGCAGGGGAAGGTCGCCCCACTCGGGGAACTGGGCGCGCAGCAAGCGGCGCACGAGCGGCTCGTCCACCGGGAATTCGTCGTCGTGCCGTTTGGCCAGCGCCACTACAGCAGTCCAGTCACGTCGCACGCGCCGAACCCAGCGAATTCCGCCGCGTTGACGCTGAGACAAATCAGGTCTTACTGTCTCACGAATGGAGTCGACGCTCGAGTCCCGCATCGTCGAGGCGACGCTGCGCTGCGTGGCCCGGTGGGGGATCGCGAAGACCACGCTGGACGACGTCGCTCGAGAAGCCGGGTGCGGCCGAGCGACGATCTACCGGGCCTTCCCCGGCGGCAAGAACGAGGTGCTCGCCACCACCCTCCAGCACGAGATGGTCCGGGGCATCGCCGCCATCGACGAAGCAGCGCGACAGCAGACATCGCTCGAGGACGTCCTCGTCGCCGGCGCGACCACGGCAGCGCGACTCATGCGCGACCACGCCGCGTTGCAGACGGTCCTGACGCACGAGCCGATCGCGCAGCAGCCGCTCGCTGCGTTCGATCGGATGACCAAGGTGTACGCCGCCGCGTCGGCGTGCGCCGCTCCGCACCTCGCCCGCTTCCTTGCTGAAGATGATGTCGCGGCCGCGGCGGAGTGGGTCACTCGGGTCGTGCTCACGTACACGTTCAATCCGGCGCCCGCGACCGATCTGTGCGACGAGGACGACGCCCGTCGGTTCGTTCGCACGTTCGTGTTGCCGGCCCTCGTTCCGCAGTCCGCTGCAAGGAGTACCTGATGACCACCAACGAAGAGTTGATCGGCCGTGCTGACCTCAACGACCTCGAAGCCATCCTGTCGATCAGCAACAAAGATGTCGACGCGGTCCTGCATTCGGTGAAGGACAACGCCGAAGCGATCTTCACGTGGGACTACGAGAAGGGGAAGCGTCCCGCGCTCAACAAGCTGTACGAGAAGGCGAAGACGTCGCAGTGGAACGGCGAGACGGATCTGCCGTGGGAGACCGAGGTCGATCAGGAAGCGGTCGTGCTCGCCAACGCCGCGCAGAGCAGCGGTCTCGAGCAAGGCATCGACCTCAGCGGCACGCCGTTCGAGAAGTGGACCGACAAGGAGTGGATCCAGCTCGGCATCGAGTCGCAGAACTGGATGCTCAGCCAGTTCATGCACGGTGAGCAAGGCGCGCTGCTGTGCACCGCCAAGATCGTCGAGACCGTGCCGTGGATCGACGCGAAGTACTACGCCGCGACGCAGGTGATGGACGAGGCCCGCCATGTCGAGGTGTTCGCCAAGTACCTCGACACGAAGCTGTCCGGTCACTACCCGATCAACGCGCACCTCGCGCTGTTGCTCGACGACATCGTGAACGACAGTCGCTGGGACATGACCTACCTCGGCATGCAGATCATGGTCGAAGGGCTCGCGCTCGCCGCGTTCGGCTTCATCCACCAGCTCACGACCGAGCCGTTGCTGAAGCAGCTGCTGCGCTACGTGATGTCGGACGAGGCCCGTCACGTCGCGTTCGGAGTGCTCTCGCTCAAGGAGTACTACGAAGAGCTCTCTGCCGCCGAGCTGCGCGAGCGCCAAGAGTTCGCGTTCGAGGCGGCGGTCCGCATGCGCGATCGGTTCCTGCAGCAAGAGGTGTGGGACCGCCTCGGCATCGACACCCGCGTCGTGCTTCCCCTCGTGATGCAGGCGCCTCAGCGTCAGCTGTTCCAGTCGATGTTGTTCTCGAAGATCGTGCCGAACTGCAAGAAGCTCGGTCTTCTGGACGCCGGTGCCACGAACGGCAATCCCGGCTGGCTCCGCCAGAAGTTCGGCGAGCTCGGTGTCATCCAGTTCGAGGACTGGGCCGACACGGGCGAGGAGTACGAGATGTTCCAGCTCGCCCAGAGCTGACCCACGTCCACTGGTGCGCACTCGTATGACGTTTCTGTCACGCCCGTGCGCATCAGTCGTGCGTAGCCTCGAAGCGTGATCGAGCTCGTGGCCTTCGACGGCGACGACACGTTGTGGCACAACGAGGCGATCTTCTCGATGACGCAGGGCAACTTCGCCGAGCTCATGGAGCCGTACGTCGAGGACGAGGACCTCGACGAGCGGCTGTTCGCCACCGAGATGCGCAACTTGCGCCTGTTCGGCTACGGCGTGAAGTCGTTCACCCTGTCGATGATCGAGACTGCGATCGAGCTCTCGCACGGACGCGTGACGGCGAACGAGATCCAGTCGATCATCGACGCCGGCCGCAGCATGCTCGAACACCCGGTCGAGCTCCTGGATGGCGTCGAGGCCGCGATCGATCAGGTGAGCGAGCGGTATTCGGTCATGCTCATCACGAAGGGCGATTTGTTCGACCAGGAATCGAAGTTGGCGCGTTCGGGGCTCGGCGAACGGTTCGATGCGGTCGAGATCGTCGCTGAGAAGAACGAGACCTGCTATCGCCGCATCCTCAGCCAGCGTGGCATCGCCGCGGACTGCTTCGTCATGGTCGGCAA
>DASUCS010000197.1:0-9247 GCA_036275935.1 Acidimicrobiales bacterium | reverse complement strand
CCACGAGCAGCCCGGGCAGCGCGACCACGATCAACGCGGCGCGCCAACCGAGGGTGGCCGCAACCGCGCCGCCGATCGCCACGCCGAGACCGGTGCCGGCGAACAACATGACCTGCTGGATCGAGAACGCGCCGCCCCGCTTGTCGGGCGGGTAGTAGTCGCCGATGAGGCTGGCGGCGGACGGCTCACTGATCGCTTGGCCGAAGCCGAGCATCGAACGGAAGCTGACGAGCATCGGGAAGCTGACGGACGTCGCGCCCGCGGCAGTGAGACCCGACCACGCCAGCACGGTCTTGCCCATGGCCTGCTTGCGGTTCCAGCGGTCGGCCAGGTAGCCGGCGGGGACCGTGATGAGCCCGTTGAACAGCAACTGCAACGAGAAGAGCAGACCGATGGCGGCGTCTCCGACGCCGAAGTGATCCTTCAGCGGGGTGACCATGCCCGAGATGATGTTCTTGTCGACCTCGTCCATCAGCACGACGAGGCCGAGCACCCACATCGGTTCGGTGAAGATGCGGATGATCAGCGGTGGCCGTTTGGTCGCCACCGGCGCCGCGGGAACGACCACGGGGTCGGGATCGGGCACGACCGTGAGGTCGTCGGTGTCCGCCGGAACGGGTGTGGGCGTGGTGACGTCCCCCATGAGGCCGGAGATTCTGCATCAGGGGTGTGGGTTCCTGTCAGATCGAACGTGACGCGAGACTCAGCGCATGGCGCTGATGATCGGAATCACGGCTCTGGTCGCCGCCAGCGCGGTGGTCGCGGCGCTGATCATCCAGCGGCGGACCCACGTCGATGCGCCGACCCAGCCCGACTCCTACGAGGTCCCGGCGATGCTCGATCGGGCCGATTTCGCCCGGCCCGATGCCCCGTGGCTGGTGGTCGTCTTCTCGTCGGCGACCTGCCTGTCGTGCCAGGACGCCTGGGAGAAGGTCCGCCATCTCGAGAGCGACGAGGTCGCGGTGCAGGACGTTGAGGTGTCGACCGACAAGGAGCTGCACGAGCGCTACGGCATCGACGCCGTCCCGATGATCGTCGTGGCGGACGACGAGGGCGTCACTCGCGCGTCGTTCGTCGGTGTCCCGACCGCGGCGGACCTGTGGGCCGCGCTCGCCGAGCTGCGATCTTGAAACTCGACGACATAGGCATCGGCAGCCGATGCCTATGTCGTCGAGAATGTCGAGAACGGCGAGTCAGTTCGGCGGGGTGCGGGTGATCGGTTGGTGCGCCGCGGCCGGCTCGCCGTCACCGTTCCCGGAGCCGGCGTGGTCGTCGCCGTTCGGACCCGTGTACTCGGCGGGCTCCGTGAACTTCGTCGTGTCCGCGCCGCGGGTCACCACTGACTCCGGCGCGACCCCTGTGTGGGCGATGTCGATGAGGCGCTTCACCTCGTCGCCGTCGATCGTCTCGTGCTCGAGCAGCGCCCGGGCCACGAGATCGAGCCCACCGCGATTGGCACCGAGCGTCTGACGGCAGCGGTCTTCCTGCTCGCGCAGGATCTTCTCGACTTCCTCGTCGATGACTCGCGCCGTCTCGTCGGAGTAATCGCGAGTGTGCATCAGGTCTTCGCCGAGGAACACCTGGCCCTGCGAACCCCACGCCATCGGCCCGATGCGTGTCGACATGCCCCACTCCCGCACCATCTTGCGGGCGAGCTCGGTCGACGTGACGAGGTCGTTGTTCGCGCCGGTCGACACGACGCCGAACACGAGCTCTTCGGCGATACGTCCACCCATCGCGACCACCAGGCGGTCCTCGATGTAGTCCTGCCGGTAGATGTGACGCTCCTCGGCAGGAAGTTGCTGCGTGACGCCGAGCGCCATGCCCGTCGGCAGGATCGTCACCTTGTGGACGGGGTCGGCATGGGGCAGCACCGCGGCACACACCGCGTGGCCGGCCTCGTGGTACGCCACCGACTCCTTCTCGTCCTCCGACAGCGCCATCGAATCGCGGCGCTGACCCATCAGCACGCGGTCCCGCGCCATCTCGAAGTGACGCATGTGAATGGCGTCCTCGCCGGCGCGCACCGCGAACAACGCAGCTTCGTTGACGAGGTTGGACAGATCCGCACCCGACATGCCGGGAGTACCGCGCGCCACCACGTGGAGGTTGACGTCCGGGTCGATGCGCTTGTGCTTGCAGTGCACCTGGAGGATCGCGAAGCGCTCTTCCAGCTCCGGCAACGGAACCACGACCTGGCGGTCGAAGCGTCCGGGCCTGAGCAAAGCGGGGTCGAGGATGTCGGGACGGTTCGTCGCCGCCATCATCACGATGCCTTCGGTGGCTTCGAAGCCGTCCATCTCCGAGAGCATCTGGTTCAACGTCTGCTCGCGCTCGTCGTGTCCACCGCCGAGACCAGCGCCGCGCTTGCGGCCGATGGAGTCGATCTCGTCGACGAAGATGATCGCTCGGCCCATCTTGCGAGCCGACTGGAACAGGTCGCGCACACGCGACGCGCCGACGCCGACGAACATCTCCATGAAGTCCGAACCGGACACCGACAGGAACGGCACGCCCGCTTCGCCGGCGACGGCGCGGGCGATGAGCGTCTTACCGGTACCGGGGGGACCGACCAGCAGCACACCCTTCGGGATGCGCGCCCCGATCTCGCCGAAGCGGTCGGGGAACTTCAAGAAATCGACGACCTCGCGGATCTCCTGCTTCACGCCCTCGTAGCCGGCGACATCGGCGAACGTCGTGCCTGGACGCTCGGTCGTGTACGTCTTCGCACGCGACCGGCCGATGGACATGATCCCGCCCATCTGGCTCGTCTGACGGCGTTGCATCCACACGAAGAACCCGATGAGCAACAGGATCGGGAGCAGCACCGGCAACCACGCGGCCCAGAAGCTGGTCTCGGGCGTCGTGAACTTGACGTCGATGTGGTGGTCGGCGAACAGCTGGCGGTCGACGTCGGACGGCCCGGGTGGCGACGGAACGCCGGTCGTCGTGAACTTCTCACCGTCGGCGAACTCGCCGTTGATGTGACCGTTCTCGTTGTTCCAATCGATGCTCTTGACGTTGTTGTTCTGCACCTCGTGGAGGAACTGCGAGTACTGCAGGTCGGGGCCGGTCGATCCGCTGCCCAAGGTCGTGAGCAAGAAGGCAGCGGCGGCCACGCCCACGAGAACCCACAACGTCCAGCGCGGGATGCTCGCCATCCCACTTCCGCCCATGCGACTGCCGCCGCTCGGACCCCGCGAGTCGCGCGGAGGCGGCGGGGGAGGGGGCGGGGTCTGCGGACTCATCTTCCCCACATGCTAGGGGCCAGCGGCGCCGACAAAGCTGCGCCATCCGCCACGCGTGGCCCCGCGATGGATACCGTCATCAGTTCATGGGTCGTCATTGCGCTCGGCCGGGGTGCAACTCCCTGGCACATGCCACCCTCACGTACGACTACTCGAACCGGACGGCGTGGGTCGAACGCCTCGCCGACGACGGCCACCCGATGACGTACGACCTCTGCGAGCGCCACGCCAACGGGCTGTCGGTGCCGAAGGGCTGGCGGCTCGAGGATCGCCGCAAGGTCGAGCCGCTCTTCCGCGAGCGCAACTACCTCGCGTCCTAGGAGCCGGCTCCTACGTAAGTAGGTTGCCGGGCGTGACCGGCGACCAACAGCTCGAACCGGTCGCGTGGGGTCTGCGCGATGCCGTCCTCGGCTTCGTCTTCGCCTACCTCCTCACGATCCTGCTCTCGCCGCTGGCGTACTCGATGACCGGCCAGTCGACGAGCACCAGCTCCTCGGATCTGCCGCTCAGCACGATCGCTCTGCTCCAAGTCCCGTTCTACGCGGGGATGCTCGGCGTCGCGCTCTGGGCCAGCTTCCGCAAGGGCAACGGCCCGCGCGTCGACTACGGCCTCGACATGCGCTGGGCCGACGCGCCCCTCGGTCTCGTCGTCGGGGTCCTCACCCAGATCGCGGCGACGCTGCTCTACGTCCCCCTGCTGTGGTGGACGTCGGTCGACTCGAACGACATCTCCAAGCCGGCCCGCGAGCTCACCGACAAGGCGCACGGCAGCGGCGTGGTGCTGCTCATCCTCGTGGTCGTCGTGGCGGCACCCATCGTCGAGGAGATCTTCTTCCGAGGCCTGATCCTTCGGACCCTCCAGCGCCGGTTCAGCGACACCTGGGCGATCGTGATCTCGAGCGCCGTGTTCGCCGCGGCGCACTTCGAGCCGCTGCAATTCCCGGCGCTGTTCGTGTTCGGGCTGGTCGCGGCGTACCTCGCCACCCGCACCGGCCGCCTCGGCCCCGGGATCTGGGCCCACCTGGCCTTCAACGGGTTCGCGGTCTACAGCCTCTTGCAGTAGTCGATTTCCCTACGTTCCGTGATTTCGGGTCAAGTGGCGCACTTCGCCGCGCCGATGACATCGGCATGTCGTCGCAGTGCCCGCTCTGCCACGGGCCGCTTGTGTCCATCGCCTTGCCGGTCGAGGGCCACCAATTGGAGATGCGGTCGTGCTCCCGCTGCGACGTGCGCTTCTGGCGCGAGGCCGGCGAGGACGTGGATCTCGCCGCCGTTCTCGGGCGCGAGCCCGCCCGGCAACCAGCCCTGCGGTAGCGGCGCGACGGGCCGATCGGCCGCGAATCGACCTCGCCGGGCGAGGCGAGTGGCGCACACCCGTCTGCCAGGATGGTCGGCTCATGGAGACGCTGCACGAGTCGACCGAGGAGGTCATCCTCCGGCCGGACGAGCTCGTGCCGGACGACCACGTCGACCTCAGTTGGCTGACTCCGGCGCGCATCATGCGCATCGTCGACGTGGCGGTGATCGTCCTCGTCGTCGGCTTCATCCTCGGCCAGCTCGGCCTCGGCAACATCCTCAAGGACAACACCCCGGCCGGCGGTGACATGGGGGCCCACGTGTGGGGGCCCGCCTTCCTGCGTGACCACCTGCTGCCGAACTTCCGCCTGAGCGGTTGGGCGCCGGATTGGTACGACGGCTTCCCCGCCTACCAGTTCTACATGGTCCTCCCGGCCCTGATGATCGTGGCACTGAACGCCGGCTGGCACGGCTTCGCGGCGTTGGTGCCGTTCGCGGCGGCCGTGACGGTCGGCATCGTCGGGTGGCGCCGCTACCCAGCGCGCTCGTTCGCCCGTCGAACGCTCGTGTCGGCCGCGGTCGTGATCGCGGTCCTCGGCATCGGACTGCCCTACGGCGTCGCCTTCAAGGTGATCACGGTTGCCGGGATCCTCTCGCTCCCCATCGCGGCGTACGCGCTCGGCCGGCTCGCTGATCTCCCGTTCCCCACGCCGGCGATGTTCGCCATCGCGATGTTGCCGTTCTTGTTCAACCGCGAGCCGCTCAACAACGGCACCGGCAACATCATCGGCGGCAACATCACCTCGACGCTGGCCGGCGAGTTCAGCTTCTCGCTCAGCCTCACGTTCGGCGTGCTGTTCCTGGGCGTGCTCGTCGCCGGGTTCCGTACCGGCAAGTACCGCTGGCTCGCCGCCGTCCTGCTCGCCCTCACCGCGCTGTGCCACGTGATCGTGGCGATCTTCGTGTTCGTCGCCGCGCTCGCCGCGCTCGTCGTGTGGCCCGCGTGGGCTCGGGTCAAGTGGCTGGCGGTCGCGCTGCCGATCGGCGGTCTGCTCAGCGCGTTCTGGACGTTCCCGTTCTACGCCCGAAGCGCGTACGTCAACGACATGGGCTGGGAGAAGCTGCCGTCAGGTGCGGGCGGGCACAGCTGGAACTACCTCGTCGGCCAGTTCGTCACCGACGGTTCGTTCCGCGACACGATCCTCAAGACGTATCTCGCGCCCAAGAGCCTGCAATGGATCATCGCGCTCGCAGTCGTCGGACTCGTGGTGTCCTTCGTGCTGCGCATCCGCATCGGGCTGTGGTTCGGGTTGAACGCGGTACTCATGGCATTCGCGTTCATCGCCGCACCCGAGTCTCGTCTTTGGAACGCGCGCCTGTTGCCCTTCTACTACTTGATGTTGTGCTTGCTGGCGGCGATCGGTGTCGCCGAGCTCGCGCGCGCGATCGCGTTGCTCGTGGCGCGTGATCCGGAGCAACCGGTGCTGTCGGTGAACATCGGCGCGCTCGGATTCGCGCTGATGGTCGCGGTGATCGTCGTTGGGCTGCCGTTGCGCGCGCTGCCGGGAGAGACGAGCGACGCCGCCGGCTTCCACTGGCAACCGGAGCTGTTCGGAGTCACGTTGCCGTTGCCCACCATCAGCACCAGTGCGCCGAGCGATCCCGCGCCGGACTGGGCGCGGTGGAACTACACGGGGTACGAAGGCAAGCCCGCGTATCCCGAGTACTACCGACTCGCGACCACCATGGAGCAGGTCAGCAAGGACCACGGGTGCGGACGCGCCATGTGGGAGTACGACGACCCGCGGCTCGAGCGCTACGGCACCCCGATGGCACCGATGCTGTTGTCGCTGTTCACCGACGGCTGCATCGGATCGATGGAAGGCCTCTACTTCGAGTCGTCCACCACGACGCCGTACCACTTCATCAACCAGGACGAGCTGTCGGCGCATTGCTCGTGCGCGCAACGCAACTTGCCGTACAAGGGCTTCGATCTCGACCTCGGCATCGAGCACCTGCAGATGCTGGGCGTGAAGTACTACCTCGCGTCGACGCCCAACGCAGTGCTCGCTGCGGCGAAGAACCCGAACCTTCACGAGATCGCGACCAGCGGGTCTGGCGAGGCTCCCTCGTGCGCCACCGTCGGCGGGTGCGCGTGGCACATCTACGAGGTGTCCGGCAGTGACCTCGTGACGCCGTTGGCCAACGAGCCCGCGGTCGTGACCGACCACAACGCAGGGTTGGAGTGGACGTACGGCACCAGCGATCCGCACACTGCGCCGAAGGACAGCAGCGGCAAGGCGATCACCGCCAACGGTCCGGCGATGACGTGGTACCTCGACCCGCAGAAGTGGAACGTGTACCTGGCGGCGGACGGTCCGTCGTCGTGGACGCGGGTGAAGGACGGCGAGACACCGCCGGCCCGGCCGTTGCCGAAGGTCGAGGTGACGAACATCAAGACGGCCAACGACACGATCGACTTCGACGTGGATCAGGTCGGAACGCCGGTGCTCGTGCGGACGTCGTACTTCCCGAACTGGAAGGTCGACGGCGCCGATGGGCCGTATCGCGTGACACCGAACCTCATGGTCGTGGTGCCGACGAGCAACCACGTGCACCTGCACTACGGCAACACGGGCGTCGAGTACCTCGCTTGGCTGCTCACGTTCATCGGCATCGGGCTGGTGATCTTCATCGCCCGCCGCAAGCCGGTGCAGATGCCGGAACCCGCACCCGTCGGCGCCGGACTCCTGAGTCGCCTCCTCACGCCCGAAGGAGAGCTCGTCGACGACGACGCGTTGTGGGACGGACCGATCTGGCCGACCGACGCGCCACCGGTGAACGGTCCTCCCGAGCCGGCGGTCGAAGCCGACCGCCCGCCGGACGAGGAGCGACCATCTTCCGGCTGACGGTCGTCGTCCCCGCGTATCTCGAAGAGGACCGCATCGCGGACGCCGTCCGCTCGTTGCGAACGGCACTGAGCGAGTCGACCGGCGGCGTCGAGATCATCGTGGTCGACGACGGATCGACCGACCGCACGGCGGATGAGGCGCGCGCCGCGGACGCCGATCGCGTCATCGTCCACGCCCGCAACCGCGGGAAGGGCGCGGCGGTGCGTACGGGCGTCCTCGCAGCGCGAGGTGACACGGTGGCGTTCACGGATGCCGACCTGTCGTACTCGCCGGATCAGCTCCTCGGCCTGCTGGCCCACGTGGAAGCAGGCGCCGACGTCGTGGTCGGCAGTCGCAAGCACGAGGACACCCGAACACTGGTGCAAGCCGGCAGGCTGCGCGAAGTCGGCGGACGCGTCATCAACTGGCTGACGCACGCCGTGCTGCTCGGCGACTACCGCGACACGCAGTGTGGGTTGAAGGCGTTCAGCGCTGACGCCGGTCGCTTCATCTTCGAGCGCTCGAAGGTCGATCGCTTCGCGTTCGACGTCGAGATCTTCGTGATCGCCGAGACGAACGGACTCAAGGTCGAAGAGGTTCCGGTCTCGATCGAGAACTCGTCGCGTTCGACCGTGCACGTCGTGCGGGAAACGGCGCGCTTGGTGCGCGATCTGTTCCGCATCCGCCGTTGGTCGCGACGCGGCGCCTACAAGTAACTTCGACCGATGGCCGACCTCGACACCGTGTTCAAGGCGTACGACATCCGCGGAACGGTGCCTGATCAGCTCGACGCCGACCTGTGCCGCAACATCGGGGCCGCGTTCGCAAGGTTCGCGAACTCGCCGCGGATCCTGATCGCTCGCGACATGCGTCCGTCGGGCGTCGAGCTGTCGCACGCGTTCGCCGATGGCGCTCGTGCGCAGGGTGTGGACGTCGTCGACCTCGGCATGGCGTCCACCGACCTCATCTACTACGCCGCCGGACGGCTCGATTCGCCCGGCGCGATGTTCACCGCCTCGCACAACCCCGCCGGGTACAACGGCATCAAGCTCTGCCTCGCCGGCGCGAAACCGGTGGGTGAGGACACAGGGCTCGCTGACATCAAGGAGCTCGCGCGCACGGCGCTTCCCGCCGCGGACAGCGAAGGCAAGCTTCTCGACGACGACCTGTTGGAGGACTTCGCGGCGCACGTGCGCTCGTTCGTCGACGTGAACGCGCTGCGGCCGCTCAAGGTCGTCGCGGACACGGCGAACGGCATGGGCGGACTCGTCGTCCCGCTCGTGTTCGCGCCGCTGCCGTTCGATCTCGAGGTCATGTACGGCGAGCTCGATGGCACGTTCCCGAACCACCCTGCGGATCCGATCCAACCCGAGAACCAGCGGGATCTGATCGCGCGAGTTCGTGAAGTCGGTGCGGACGTCGGCCTTGCGTTCGACGGCGATGCCGATCGCGTCTTCCTCGTCGACGATCGTGGTGAGCCGCTGTCAGGGTCGACGACGACGGCGATCGTGGCGAAGTCCGTGCTCGAGCGCGAGCCGGGGGCGACGATCCTTCACAACTGCATCTGCTCGAAGGCCGTTCCCGAGGTGATCCGCGAGAACGGAGGCACACCGGTCCGCACACGCGTCGGCCACAGCTTCATCAAAGCGGTCATGGCCGAGACCGGTGCGGCGTTCGGCGGCGAGCACTCGGCGCACTACTACTTCCGCGACAACTTCCGCGCCGACTCCGGTTCCATCGCCGCGCTCGTCGTGCTCGAGCAGCTCTGCAAGAGCGGTCAGCCGCTGTCCGAGCTGCGCAAGCCGTTCGAGC
>DASUCS010000196.1:0-3818 GCA_036275935.1 Acidimicrobiales bacterium | reverse complement strand
TCGTCATCAACCGCATCGTGGTGATGCCGAGGTCGACGAGGATCTGCGCGCCGATGCCGTACTCGCGGCTGTCGGCGGGCAAACCGAGCTGCAGGTTGGCGTCGACGGTGTCGTGGCCCTGGTCCTGCAAGCCGTAGGCGCGGATCTTGTGGCCGATACCGATGCCGCGGCCCTCGTGACCCCGGAGGTACACAACGGCGCCGATGCCCTCGCGCGCGACCATCTCGAGCGCGGCCGCGAGCTGCGGGCCGCAGTCGCAACGCAGCGAACCGAACACGTCACCGGTGAGACATTCGCTGTGCACGCGCACCAGCACGTTCTCCGCACCCTGCACGTCGCCTCGAACGAAGGCGAGGTGCTGATCACCGTTGAGCACCGACTCGAACGCGATGCAACGGAACTCTCCGAACTCGGTCGGGATGGGCGCCTCGGCCAACCGGCGCACGAGCTTCTCGTGCTTGCGGCGGTACCGGATGAGGTCGGCGATCGTGATGAAGAGGAGGCCTTCTCGGTCCGCGAAGCGCGAGAGCTCCGGGGAACGCGCCATGTCCATCTTCTTCTCGTCGACGATCTCGCACAGCACTCCTGCGGGGTACAGGCCAGCGAGGCGGGCGAGATCGACGGCGGCTTCCGTGTGTCCGGCGCGCTTGAGCACGCCGCCTTCCCTCGCTTCGAGCGGAAGGATGTGACCGGGGCGTGCGAGATCGGACGGTCGGGTCGCGGGATCGACGAGCGCGCTGATGGTGGCAGAGCGGTCGAACGCGCTGATACCTGTCGACGTGCCGTGCACGTAGTCGACCGAGACCAAGAACGCAGTGCGTTGGCTCTCGGTGTTGTGCTTGACCATCGCGTCGAGCTCGAGCTCGCGCGCCCGCTCGGCGGTGATCGGCGCGCAGATGTAGCCCGACGTGTGATGCAGGAAGAACGCGATCTTCTCCGGCGTCACGAACTCGGCCGCCATGATGAGATCGCCCTCGTTCTCGCGGTCCTCGTCGTCCACCACCACGACGATCTCGCCACGCGCGATGGCGGCGACCGCGTCTTCGATCTTGGCGAACGGCATCACGAACCAGCCTTCCACGCGAGCAATCGCTCGACGTACTTCGCGGTCACGTCCACTTCCAGGTTCACGGGAGCGCCCACCTCCTTCGTGCCGAGGTTCGTCACCTCGAGCGTGTGCGGGATCACGGCCACCGTGAACCCGTCATCGAGCACATCGACGACCGTGAGGCTGATGCCGTCGATGGTGATCGAACCCTTCTCGACGACGTACCGCAACAAGTCGCGGTTCTCGACGCGGATCTGCAGATCTGGTGCGGCCTCGACGATGACACCGATCCCGTCCACGTGACCCTGGACGAGGTGGCCGCCGAGCCGGTCCTGCACGCGCACCGGCCGTTCGAGGTTGACCGGATCACCCATGCGCAGATCGCCGAGGCTCGTGCGCGCGAAGGACTCCTCCGTCACGTCGGCCTCCCACCACGACGGCTTGTCGCACGCGGCCTCGCCGTCCCCGCCCCAGTCGACCACCGTGAGGCAGCAGCCGTTCACTGCAATCGACGCGCCGAGCTGCACGTCCTCCAACACGAGCGACGCGTTGATGCGCAACTTGCCGCCCTCGCGTGACGCGACCGAACCAAGCTCTTCGACGATGCCGGTGAACATCTCTATGCAGGCTCCATCTCGACCTTGAGGTCGTCACCGAGTTGCTCGACGCTCGTGATGCGCCCGCGCCACACGTCAGCGATCGTTCGCGCACCGTCGCCGGTGAACAGACCGCGAGCGTCATCGCCGCCGAACAGCGCAGGGGCCAGGTACACGACGTAACGATCGACAAGACCCTCGCGATGGAACGCGCCGGCGACGGTGGCGCCGCCCTCCACGATCGCTTGCACGACGCCGCGTCGACCGAGCTCGTCGAGGACTGCCGGCAGCGGGCCATCGAGCTCGACGCACGGGTGGACGCGCGCGGTTTCGGGCGCCTTGCCGAGGACGACGCGCATCGGATCATCGCCGTCGGCATCTCGCACCGTCAGCGCCGGGTCGTCGGTCCGCACCGTGCCGGCACCGACGATGACTGCATCGCTCTCGGCTCGCAACTTGTGCGCGTCGGCGCGTGCGGCCTCGCCGGTGATCCATTGACTCGAGCCGTCCGGTGCGGCGGTTCTTCCGTCCAGCGATGCCGCCAGCTTGAGCAAGACCCACGGCCGCCCGGTGGTGCGGTGCTTCACGTACGGCGCGAGTTGGGCGCGCACCTCGCTCGCACAGATGCCGAGGACGACCTCGACGTCCGCAGCTTCCAACTTGGCGATCCCTTCGCCGGCGACCTGCGCATCGGGATCGTCGATCCCGATGACCACTCGGCGGATCCCGGCGGCGATGATCGCGTCGGTGCACGGCGGCGTGCGGCCATGGTGGGAGCACGGTTCGAGGGTCGAGTAGAGGGTCGCACCGCTGGTCTCGGCACCGTCGGCTCGGGCCGCGTGGAGGGCGACGATCTCGGCGTGGCTGCCGCCCGGCGGCTCCGTGGCCCCGCCGAACGTCCGGCCGTCCGCCGTGAGCACCACCGCCCCCACCCATGGGTTGGGTGACGTGCTCGTTCGCACACTTGCGGCGAGGTCGATCGCCCTGCGCATCAGAACTTCGTCGGCCGGCACGGTCCTGCAGATTGTACGGGCGAGGCGCGACGAGGGCTCATCCGGACGCGGTGTCAGGCGCCACTCCGGGGTTCGAGTCGGTGCGCGGGCCGAACCACTCCGGCGCCTGTATCGGTGGGTTCGGCAACGGCGTGATGCCCCGTTCCGCCAGCAATGCGGCGAATCCGGCCGGGTCGGCGGGGACCGCCCGCGGGTCGCCCATCATGATCTCGAGCAGCAAGGCGCCGTCCGGCCCGGCCTCGAGGGGGCCGAACGCCGCACCCTGTTCGAGGACGATGTTCGTGCCGGGTCCGCACCGCTCGTCGCCGACCGTGATCTCACCCTCGAGGACGTAGACGATGTGGTCGCTGCGGTGGCCGTGTCGCTCGGTCAACATGCCCGCGTCGTAGCGCGCGTAGAGGACCATCAGCTCGGGGGTCCACTCGAGGTACTTCTCCCACACGGACACGCGCCGGTCGCCGTGCTGCTGGGCCTTCACCTCCTGCCATTCGACGTCCTCGACGTGGGTGATCTTTAGTTCCGGCATGAACGGCTCCTCGATCGGCGACAACGCAGTTCTAGGGTGCGGCGATGCGCTACGCGGTGAGCATCCCTCCGTTCACGGACGCACACATGATCGTCCAGCTGGCGGTCGATGCGGAGGAAGCGGGATGGGATGCCGTGTTGTTGTGGGATCACCTGCGCTGGGACGTCGCGCTCGACCTCGACGTGCACGATCCCTGGGCGCTGCTCACCGCGATCGCGATGCGCACAGAGCGCGTGTTGCTGGGGACGTGCGTGACGCCGGTGTCCCGTCGTCGCCCGCACGTGTTGGCGAAGCAGGTCGTCACACTCGATCACCTCAGCAACGGGAGAGCAATGCTCGGCGTCGGCTTGGGCGAACCGCCGGACGCAGACTTCTCCGACTTGGGCGACGAGCCCGATCCCAGAGTGCGCGCCGCGCGACTCGACGAGGGGCTCGACATCATCAGTCGCATCCTGTCGGGCGAGCGCGTCGACCACGACGGCGCGCAGTTCCACGTGCACGGAGAGCTCAAGCCCGCGGCGGTGCAGCAGCCGCGGCCACCGATCTTCGTGGCCGGTGTTGCCTACAACCAAGCGCCGTTGCGACGCGCGCTGCGATGGGATGGCTTCTTCCCGATCGGCCACGACTCGTTCCTC
>DASUCS010000195.1:0-2109 GCA_036275935.1 Acidimicrobiales bacterium | reverse complement strand
AGCTCACGGTGCAGCTCCTCTAGCTTGACGGTGTGCCTGCCCTCGACGAATCGCACGACTTCGCCCATCCGGTGGAATCCGACACGGCCTGGAGCGAGTCCTACTACTTCAACTGCTACGACCCGCTCACCGACAGCGGGTTCTTCACACGCATCGGCGTGCGCCCGAACGAGGGCACGATCGACGCGGGCTGTTCGTTCTGGCTGCCCGACGGTGGGCTCGCCGGTCTCCACCACATCCGTGAGCAGAAGGTGATGATCGACGACGACCTCGTCGTCGGACCCATCACCTACGAACGACTCGCGCCGTTGAAGCAGTGGCGTCTCGTCGTCGACGGCGACGCCCGCGCCGGTCACAGCGGCAGCCGCGGCGGTGACAGCGTGCACGTCGCGATGGACGTCGTGTTCGACGCACTGACGCCGGCGTACGGCGGCGATGGACAGGGCAAGGATGCGGCCGACGCATCATCGGCGCAGACGCGGCTCTCCGTGGGCAAGGGTCACCTCGAGCAGGCCGGGCGCTGGACCGGGTGGATCGACGTCGACGGGACGCGCCACGAGCTCGGGCCCGAGGCTCGCGGCAACCGCGACAAGTCGTGGGGCCCCCGCCGTTGGGGTGGACCGAAGATGTGGCGTTGGTTCTCGATCAACATCGACGACGACACGCACTTCGGCGGTATCCGCATCGGGACCGACGCCGGCGACCTCCATCGCGGCTGGGTGCACGCCGATGGGCGACATGCGTCGATCGCGACCTGGGACGTGCGCACAGAGCTCGACGACGACGGTGTCACTCACAAGGTGAGCCACGTCGTCGCTCACGACAAGGCTGGCCGCACGCACGAGCTCCGCGCCGACCTCTTGCGGGTCGATCCCGGGACCGCCGGCATCGCCCCCAACCGCACGATCGTCAACGAAGGTCTGGCGAGGTGGACCTACGAAGGTCGATCCGGCTACGGCATCAGCGAGTACCTGCACCAGCTCGACGACAACGGTCAGCCGGTCATCCCGATCGAGTAGTGGCGTGGTTCAGCTCGTGAGCGCGGCGATGCGCTCGAGGCTCAGTGCGCTGGTCATGAGGCGCTCCTTCTTGCTGCCGACGAGCGCTTGGGTCCAATCGACCAGTCCCCCGTCGCCGACCTCGAGGACGTCTCCACCGACGGCGGCCATGACCGTGAAGCAGATCGACGGGTAGTAACTGCGACCCGCGGCGCGGTACGGGTCGACGCTCACCGGTACCCGCAGTTGGCCTCGCACCTCCTCGACGACGTCGCCGTGCGTACCCGAGAAGTCCGTGATGGCCACCTGCACTCCCTCGACGCCGGCAGCTTCGGCGGCCGCCGCAAGCGCAGTGATGTGCTCGCCGACCGACTCCTGATCGAAACGGAGACTCCCGCGGCCGGCAGAAACGAGCGCGAGCAACGAGAAGTGGGCATACGACCGGGGCCCGTCGAAGCTCTGTGCGCGAACGATGCGCTCGACGCAGCCGAGGCGGACCACCTCACCGGACAGTGCTGATTCCCGGCGGCGAACTGCGGCCTCGAGGGCCAAGGCGGTCGTCGGGTCGGACAAGACTTCCGTGTTCCGCACGGCGGTGACGATACGGTTCTGATTGACCTCAGCCAGCGCTGCGCTGGTTCCGAAGGGCACCAATGGCGACAGTCCGACAGGCTCGAACGGCGGATCGACCGCGTCGAGAGCCCGCTGCTGCACGTCGAGCAGACGCCGAATGTCGACCTGAACAGGACGTACGAACCGGTCCCGCCGGTACTGCTGCAGCACTTGTGCCGAGGGGACCCGCGCGGCGCGGCGCTTGGCGACCTCCAGCAGGAGCGCAGTCAGATCGGCCGGCGTGAGCTCGTCGACGAGGAGCTGCACCACACGCTCGATGTCGTGGTCACGCTCGAGACGAACGACTGCGGGATGGCGTTGGTCTTCCGTCACTGCGACGTCCATGGGTACGTCCGAGCCGGCCACATGCCGGTGCGTCGCGCCGGCACGACGTCACCCTACGACCCGCCGGTGATCGCGGGTCACGACCGAGCGCTCATCTCCAGTCGCTGTGCTGACGCGAGGACTCGTCCCCGAAGAGCTTCTCTTTCCACGTCAG
>DASUCS010000194.1:0-30852 GCA_036275935.1 Acidimicrobiales bacterium | reverse complement strand
CGTCGATGTCGGCGTCATCGAGCTCGATGTCGTCTTCTTCGAACTCGTCGCCGTCAACGTCGGCGACATCGTCCTCGGGATCGTCAGGCATGTGTGAGTCGTGCTCCGGGGGGTGAGAACCGGGGTTCCGCGGGCCGGGAGGATACACACAACTCGGCAACCCGCAACCCCACGGGGCATGCGATCAGCCGCCGGACGAGGTGGAGGGCACACTCGGCGACGTCGCGGGAGGGCTGGAGGACGAACTCGGCGCCGGGTTGGCCAGCTGCACGTTGAGAACCTGCACGTTGTCGACCTTCCACTGGCCGTCCAGCTTCGCCAGCGTCATGTCCAGGTACTGATCAGGCACGACGCGGGTGTTGTCGCCGACGAACACGAGGTCGAGTCGCACGATCACGCGGGATTCGGCGTTGTCGATGTTGCCGACGTACACGTCCTTCACGGTGCCCCTGATGGACTTCAGCTTGAAGGTGGCCAGCTCGCCCCGGATCGTGCCCGAGATGCCCTTGTACTGGTCGACGACGGGGGCGGTGCCGAGCTGGTCCACGGTCGCGGCCATGGTCCCGTTCCCGGCCTCGTCCACAGCCGTCATCGCCTCGGCCATGCGGGCAGCCGTCGTCGAGATCTCCGTGCGGTCGGTGGAGCTGTCCGTCGAGCTCCGCTCCCGCACGAGGAGCACGAGCAGCCCGACACACGCCAACAACAGAACGGCCGCTGCGATCGAGAGCACGACGACAGCGCCACGCGGCACGCCCGCGCGAGCCGGTGGCGGCGGCGGGGGGAACAGCTCCAGCTGGTCGTCGTCGGCGATGTCGGGGTCAGCGTCGGTCAACGGCACGTTTCACCATTCGGTAGCCAGTGGCCGCCACGGCGGCAGCGGCCAGACACACCATCGCGATCAGGGCGATGCGGGACAGGGAGACCCTCTTCTGCGTCGTCTCCGCCAGCACCTGCGACGGTACGACATCTCGCCCGTGCGCCGGCGCCGCGGTCGCTTCTGCGGTCGACGCCGGCGCCAGTGCCGTCGAGGCCGAAGAGGTCAGGTTCGAGGAGCACGCCGGCACTTCCGGCACGGGCGGAAGATCGAGCGGCGGCGTGTACTGGCGCGAAGGATTGGTCGGATCCTCGAGAAGGTTCACGCGCACCCACACTCCGTCCGGCCCCTCGTCTCGTGTCGAGAAGACCTCGCCGAACGCGGTGCCGCCGTTCTCGAGCAGATAGCCGGTGCCGGCCACGCGCGCCGGATCCGAGCTCATGTCGATCACGTCACCGAGGTCGTGCAGCACGCAGTCGAGGTTGCCCTTCTCCGAGTCCACGAGCGTCGCCAGCTGCGTCATGAGCTGCGAACCCTGGTCGAGGAGCACCGCGGTGTTCCCGTTCGCGTTCTTCAACGAGTTGGCGAGCAGGCTGAGATTGGTCAGCGACTGACCGAAGTCGTTGGCGTGATCGGCGAGGACGTGCGTCAGCCTCGTGTTGTTCGTCCCGAGCCGGTCGAGCGCGTCCGTCTTCGCGGCGAACGTGGCGGCGAGCTCGTCGTTGGCCGTCGTCAGCTGACGCAACGAATCCGTTCGTCCGCTCAAGGCCGCGGCGAGCTCGTGCACGAGCGAGGCGGCCTTGTCGGTGTTGATGCCGTGCAACAGGCGCGCCGCGGACCGGAGCAGCTCGGAGAACTCGAGCGGGTTCTGCGTGTGCTGGATGGTGTCGCCTTGCCGTAGGAAGTCCGACGGAGGTGCGTTCTTGGCGTCGAAGTTCGGGGGTGGCGCGAAGTCGATGTACGGCTCGCCGATCGCGGACTTGCGGAAGATGCGCGCCGTCGAGTCCTTCGGGATGTCCTTCTTGTCACGGTCGATCTGCAGCGTCATCTTCACGCCCCCGGTGACCGACTCGACCTTCGTGACGATGCCGTAGTGCACGCCGAGATACGCGACCTCGGCGTTCGGGAGCACGCCCGACGTGCCGGGGAACGTGCCGGTCACCGTGTAGGGCTTCTCGATGGCATCGATCCGGACGATGTTCTGGACCGCCCAGAGGCACATCAGCCCGAAGATGAACAAGAAGAAGATGAGGTTGATGATCGTGCGCCGCGACATTTAGTGACCCGACCCGAAAGTACGCCGGCATTCCGCCGGCCAGATGACGCCGAATCGCGGCGTCCTCCGCCTTGAAAGTGCTGGTGACTGTCTGCGTTGTGCGTCCTTGCGATCGGCGCCCCTGGCTCGCCGGACTACACAGCAACTTCCGAGCCGGGCCACTAACAGTCCGGTCCCGGGCAGACGGCGAACCAGCCGTACACCTGCGCGAAGTCGTTCGGGATGCCCTTCGGCACCTGGTAGAAGAACCGGTCGACCCAGTCGAGCAGGGTGTTGACCTCTGCCCTCCCGCGCGTGAGCTCGTCGACGATGGCGTCGACCTGCTTCACCTGGCGATCGACCTGCTGCAGATACGGGTCGAACACCAGCTGATCTTGGGCCTGCACCATCCGCGTGAGGGCTTGGAGCGTTGCGACGGTTTGATCACGGTTGTTGGCCAACACGGTGGTCGTGTCCGCCAGGTTCGTGAGGAGCTGTTGCAGCGATGCGTCGTTGGGTGCGAGTGTCGAAGTGGCCTTGTCGAGCCCGTCGATGATCTGTTGGATGTGCGTCGTCTGATCGGCCAACGTGCCGCTGATCGTGGTCAGGTCGTCGACCAACGAACGCAGTTCGGGACCTCGCCCGCCGAAGCCCTCCGAGCCGGTCTGCACCAGCGTGGCGAGGTCGTTCGGCAGCGCGGTGGCTGCCAGCAGACGAATGGCGGCGTCGGCGACGAACTCGAGCTCCGGCGCCTCGGCGGTGTGATCGTCGCTGATCGTGCCGGGATTCGTGAGCGGCCCCGCATTCGGGTTGCACCCCTGGTCGTTGTGCGCGGGCGTCGGATCACAGGGCCGGAGGTCGATGAACTTCTCGCCCAGCAGCGAGGTCTGGCGCAGCGTTGCGATCGCGTCGCTCTTGAGGTGGACGTCCTTGAGCGACATCGTCACCTTGGCGCGGAAGTCCGGTGTCAGCTCGATCTTGGTCACCGAACCGACGCGCACATCCGCGACTTGGACCGAGTGGTTGACGACGAGGTCCCCGACGTCCTTGAACGTCGCCGTGACCGTCATCGGACCGGTCGTGCGACCGGGCAGGCTGCACGCACTCGCGATCAGCAAGGCCACGGTCAGCGCCACGACCCCTCGGAAGGACCGCCGCCGCGTCACGATGCCCCTACCAGTGCCGCCACGGCGTCGTGCAAGAACCCGCCGATGTCGCTGGCCCCCGACGCCACACGGTCGGCGGTCGAGGGGGCGGGCGCCTGTGCCCCCGTCGGACCTGACAGCAGGCCGAGCAGATCGTCGATGGGCGTCGTCGCCAGCGGGGCGGATCCCAACTGCACCGTCGCTGCGGAACCCACCGACTGACCGCTCACGGGTGGGTCACAGCTCTGGACCCCCGGCACGCACGGCGTCGGCACCGTGGCCCCTGGCAGCACGCCCTTGACCACCGGCCCGAGCACGGATTCGACCAGCGGGCCCCAGTTCTGGCGGAGGTTCACCGCGCGGGCCGTTGGGTTGTACGCACCGAGGATGCCCTTCACGAGCGTCGGCCCGGAGTCGAGCAGCTTCCCGAGCCCATCGAGGTTCGAGTCGATCGACTGCGCCAACCGGGTGAGCGTGTCGATGTCCGTGCGCAGCGCGTCCGCGTGCTTGGACACCAGCTGCAGGCCGTTCGTCGAAAGGCTCGCCAGTCCGGCAAGGAGGTTCTCGATGCCCTGCCGCTCGTCGGCGAGCACTTGCGTCGCCTGACTGAACGTGGCGAGGACGTCGCCAAGCTGTGACTCGCGGGTCTCCAACGTCGCCGTGAACTTGTCGAAGTTGTCGACGATGTCGGCGAGTTGCTGATCCTTCGCAGCGAACGTGGACACGAGCTGGCTGACCTGATCGAGAGCGTGGTTGAGCGTGCCGCCCTGGCCCTGCAGGTCGTCGGCGGCGTTGTTGATCAGACGACCGAGACCGTTCGGGTCGAGCGAGTCGAGGAACTTCTTCAGCTCGGCCAGCGCCTCGTCGGGCTCCACGGGGACGATCGTGTCGTGGATCTCCATCCCGCTCGCGGCCTTCTCGTCGCCCTGCTTCCACGCCGGACTGAGTTGGATGTAGCGCTCGCCGATCAGTGATTGCGGGGTGATCAACGCCTTCACGTTCTTCGGGACCGGGACGTCCTTGTCGATCGACATCGTCACCTTCACCTGCGTCCCGACGACGTCGACACGGTCGACGTTTCCGGCGGGCAACCCCAGCACCCGGACCTGCGACGACGGGTAGAGGGACACCGCCCGCGGGAAGTACGCGACGAGCTGGTAGGTCCCGCCTCCTCCACCGAGCAGCGAGCACCCGGAGGCGACGAGCGCGAGCACGGCGGCGACGCCGATGAAACGAGCGAGTGATCTCTGTCGAATCATGGCGGGCACGTCGTGGCTTGCGGGACGAGGGCATGGCACATGACGCCGACCACGTCCGGGCCGAGGGAGCGAACGAAGACGTCGGCCCACGGGCCGTGAGAGCCGGCCAAGGCTTGGTTGTAGAGACCAGGTCCGAGCCAGGCGAGCATCGTGTCGATGTTCTGCTGGTTGGCGGCGACGACCCCCAGCGTCGGGTGCAGCGTCGACAGGATGTTGTCGAGCTGCGCTTCGTGATCGCCGATGATCGCGGACAGCTCGGTGACGGCGTCGCTCCCGGCTCCGAGGGCGCGCGCCAACTCGTCGCGGCGGCTGGCCAAGAGGTCGAGGATCTTCTTGCTCTGATCGATCAGGGCGACCAGCGTCTGATCCTTGTCGGCCAGTGTCTGGGACAGCGTGTCGGCACGGTCGAGCAGTTGCGACAGCTCCTGGTCCCGTGACGCGATCGCGGTCGACACCTTGTCGAGACCCTGCACGAGGTCGGCGACGGATTGCTGCTTGCCCTGCGTGATGTCGGCGAAGTCCGTGATGATCTTGTTCAGCTCCGTCGTGTTGAGCTGCTTGATGTTCTCTGTCGCGGTGCGCGTGAGGTCGAACACGTCGAACGGCGTCGACGTCCTCTCGACAGGAATCGTGCGCCGGTTGTCGTTCTTCGGGAGGTCCTCCAGGTACGGCGCCGTGGGATGGCTGCGAAGCCGGACGTACTTGGCGCCGAGCAACGTCTCGAGCGCGATGTCCGCTTGAGTGTCCGTGCCGAGATGGGTGCCATGGTTGACCACGAGATCGACGATCACGAGACCGTTCTGATGGTCGGCCTTGATCGCGTCGACTCGGCCGACCTTCACACCCGCGACTCGCACTGAGTCACCGTTGCGGAGTCCCGCGGCGTCCTTGAACTCGACGCGCAGCGGATAGGTGTTCTCGAGGAAGTGCGTGAGCCCGACCGCGAACGCCGCGCCGGTCATCGCGCCGATGATCAGGATCGACACGATGCCGACGACGTACGGGTTCATGTCCCGGAACGACCTCATGGGTGCGTCCTCATTGCTTCAACGGTCCCGTGAGGAGCTGCACCAGCGCGTCGCCGCCCGAGGTGTTCGACGGGGCGGCGCTGCCGATGTTCGACGGCGCCTGCTTGACCACCGGTGTCGCACACCCGTTGGGTCCGGGCGGCGCATTGCTCGCGCAGAGAATCGCCTCGTTGAGCCACTCGCCGAGGCGGGCGCTGAAGAAGATGTGCTTCGAGGCTTCGTCGACTCCTTTGAGGGCGTGGTCGAGCTCGCCCAGCTTCGGCGCCACGACCTCGCTGGCGAGGACGTCCAGGTTGTTGATCAACCGGTCGATCTCGGTGCCGTTGTTCGACAGGATCGTCTGCAGGTTGGTGGAGAACGTGCCGAACTCCTGCAATGCGGTGTCGAGCGTCTGCGTGTTCGCGCTGAACGTCGACGAGATCAGCACGAGGTTGTCGAGCATCACCCTGATCTGTTGATCTCGGTTGGCGATCGTCCCGGCGACGGTGTTGAGGTTGTCGACGAGTCGCGACAGCGTCTGATCGCGTGACGCCAGCCCCTTGGTCAGCGTGGCGAGGTCATCGATGGCCTTGCCGATCTTGTCCTGGTTGCCATCGAGCGCCTGGTTGACGGTGTCGAGGAAGTCATTGATCTGCTTCGAATCCAGGCTCGTCACGACCGGTCCGAGTCGGTTGAAGAGCTCGCCGAGGTCGACCGTCGACGTCGTGCTCTTGATCTCGCCGTCGACGAGCTTCGTGACCGGATGCGGGTTGGGGTCGGGAGCGACGTACACGTAGCGCTGGCCGATCAGGTTGCGCCAGCGGATCGACGCGCTGGTGTCGGGGCCCAGGGTCAGGGACTTCTTCACCGTGAACTTCACCTGCGCGCGACCGTCGACGACTTTGATCGAGTCCACCTTGCCGACCACGACGCCGGCGATCTTCACGTTGTCGTCGGGCAGCAGACCCGTCACGTCATCGAACGTGGCGTGGTACGTGTTGTAGTCACGCGCCAGCGGATCCGTGAGGCTGATGTTGCCGATCGTGAACGCCAGGTACACGGTGAAGAACAGGCACACCATGACGAACGCGCCGAACTTGATCGCGGTGCGGATCACGAGCCGCCGCCTTTGGCGAAGAACTCGAGCAGCTTCGTGAGGTCGTCCGACGACGGAACCTGCGGAACCGACGGCAGCGGCAACGGACCGACCGATGGCGCCGCCGGCAACGTCGGAGCACCGGCTGACGTGGACGCGGCGGGCGCGCAGGCGCCCACGAAGATCTTGCACGTGTCTGCGGCCGTGAGGCTCTTCACGGCGGCCATGAGTGTCCCGTCACCGGCGGGGATGCGCACGACCTCGGTCAGGGTCTGTGCGTACTGCCGCAGGCCGACGACCAGCGGGACGAGGTCGAAGCGACGGTCGTAGATCGTGTCGAGGACCTGCTGGCCGCCGTTGAAGCTCTTGTCGATGAACGCCTTGTTGTTCAGCAGCAGATCGGCGACGTCGTTCGACAAGGTCGACGTCTGGCGGAGCAACGTCGTCAGCTCGTCCGACCGGCTGTTGAGGGTCGGGAGCGCGACGTTCAGGTCGTTCGCCGCGGACACCAGATCCTGGGCCCGCACGCCGAGCTGATCGGACAACGTGGCGAGGTCGGTGAGGAACTGGCGGGTGTCCGCGTCGTGCGCCGCCATGACGTCGAGGACCTTCTGACCGTTGACGATCTGGCGGTTGATCGCCGGGCCGAGACCCTTTCCACCCTGGGCGAGGGTGTCGACCACGGTGAACAGCTCGCCCGGGTCGATCTTCTTCAGCAGTGGATACGCGTCGCCCAACACCTGCTCGAGCTCGAAGCCGCCGACCGCGCAGCTCTGTTGCGGCTGCTTGGACTTGTCGCACTTGTCGAGCAGCTCACCGCTCGTCGAGTAGTACGGGCCCTTGCCCTCGCCGTCGCCCGGCGCGATGTCGACGAACTTCTCACCGAACAAGGTCTTGGGCCGCACCGTTGCTGTCGCCGACGTGGGGACCTTCGTCGAGTGGTTGATCTCCATCGTCACGAGGGCGCGCCCGTCCGCGAGCTTGACGCTCTGGACCTTGCCGACGTTGACGCCGCGCACCTTCACGTCGGATCCGTGCTGCAGGCCCTGGCCCGCGTTGGCGAAGCTCGCCTTGAGCGGATACACGTCGTCGAAGTAGCCGAAGCTGTACTTGACGCCGACGATCACGGTGCACGACAGCAGCACGAGCGCGATGAGGCCACTGACGATGTTCCTGGTCCGGGTGGTGAGTCGCACGCGCTACCCCGTGAGACTCACTGTGTTCCCTCCACCCCAGAACAAGAGCGACAAGATCAGGTTGAGCAACACGACCGAGACGATGCTCAACCGGATCGCCCGCCCGACCGCAACTCCCACGCCCGCAGGTCCACCGCTCGCGTTGTAGCCGTAGTAGCAGTGGATCAACGCCACGACGATGGCGAAGCACATCGCCTTGATGAGGCTGTACACCACGTCCTGGAACGGGAGGTACAGCCGGAAGTAGTAGTCGTACACGCCAGGCGAGAGTCCGAAGAACTTCGTGCTGACGAGCTTCGTGGCGAAGAAGCTGGCGAACAGCGAGATCAGGTACAGCGGGATGATGGCGATCAGAGCCGCCGTCACACGCGTGGCGACGAGGTACGGCTTGCTCGGCACGGACATCACCTCGAGGGCGTCGATCTCGTCGGAGATGCGCATCGCGCCGAGCTCCGCGGTGAATCCGGCACCGACTTGTGCAGCGAGCGCCACGCCGGCGATCAACGGTGTGACCTCGCGGGTGTTGGCGAAGCTGCCGACCAGACCAGTGAAGGACTCGGCCCCGATCGCCTGCAGTCCCTTGAACCCTTGGAGACCGACTTCGGTGCCGGTGAAGAACGACATCGAGAAGATCACGAAGACCATCCCGCCGCCGACGATCAACGCGCCCGCACCGATCGTGATGTCGGACACGAGGTTGAACACGACGCTGCGGTACTTCCATTTGATGCGCCAGTTGAAGAGGATCTCGCTCGCGATCGTGGCGTAGAACGCGAGTTGCTTGCCGACCTCCTCGAGCCCGTTGCCGAACGACGTGACAATGGCCTTGGGAACGCGCGCCACGCGCGTGGTCGCGACCATTACAACTTCTGCGGCACGAGGGCGAAGTAGAGCGAGGTCATGATGAAGTTGGCGAAGAACACGAGGATGAAGGTGATGACGACGGCCTGGTTCACCGCGTCACCGACGCCCTTCGGTCCGCCCTTGGCGTAGAGACCCTTGTAACAAGCCACCATCGCCGCGATGAAGCCGAACACCCAGGCCTTCGCGAGCGACGAGTAGAGGTCGGGTAGTTGCGCGAGTGACGAGAACCCCTGGAAGTACGCGCCCGGCGTGACGCCCTGTACCACGACGTTGAAGAAGTAACCGCCGGCGATGCCCGCGACGCTCACCAGCGAGACGAGGAACACCGCGACGGTCGACGCAGCGAACAGCCGCGGGGTGACGAGCCGGTGCACGGGGTTCACTGCCATGACTTCCATCGCCGCGATCTCGTCACGGATCTTGCGCGATCCGAGGTCCGCGGTCATCGCCGAACCACCGGCACCTGCGATCAACAACGCGGTCGCGACCGGGGACGCCTCACGCACGATCGCCAGCACCATCGCCGCGCCGGTCGCGAACTCTGCGCCGAGCTGATGGTTGAGCGCACCGACGTGCAACGCGATGACCGCTCCGAACGGGATCGAGATGAGGATCGCGGGCAGCGAGCAGACCTTGGCGATGAACCAGCACTGCCGCAGGTACTCCTGCCACCAATGCTTCACATCCCACGTCTTGCGCAGGCCCTCGAGCGAGATCGCGAAGAGGTTCCCCGACTCGCGGACGAGGAACTGAACCTTGCCGATCACCGGCGCGCTCCCGAGCCAGCGGTGGTCAGACTGTCATGATCTCGTCGGCGTGCTCGTCGCCGGCGAGACGGTTCTCTTCGCGCTCGACCAGCTCGCGCTCGATGTCGGATTGCTCGGAGGCCATCTCGTCCATGCCGATCGGACCCTTGGCGCGACCTGCGAGGAACTGGCGGATGATCGGATCCTCGCTGGTGACCATGTCCTCCTTGCTGGCGAACTGCACGAGACCCGCACGGAAGAGCACGCCGATGTAGTCCGCCGTGCGCATCACCGAGGGGATGTTGTGGGTGATGATGAAGAAGGTCGCGCCGACCTCCTCCTGGATCTTGCGCACCAATTCGTCGAGGTACGAGACCCGCACCGGATCGAGACCCGAGTCAGGTTCGTCGAACAACACGATCTCGGGGTCCATGACGAGTGCGCGAGCGAGGCCGGCACGCTTCTTCATCCCGCCGGACACCTCACCCGGGAATTTCTTGAGGTGGTCGAGCATCCCGACCAGACCGAGCTTCTCGAGCGTGATCTCGCGGATCTCCTTCTCGGTCTTGTTCGTGTGCTCGCGCAGGGGAAACGCGGTGTTGTCGAACATGTTCATCGAGCCGAACAGCGCGCCGTCCTGGAAGAGGACGCCGAACTTGCGCCGCACCCGGTAGAGGTCCTTCTCCCCCATGCGGACGGTCTCTTCGCCGTCCACCCAGATCTCGCCGGCGTCGGGCCGCAGCAGCCCGATGATGTTCTTGAGGAGGACCGACTTCCCCGTTCCCGAGGGGCCCATGATGGCGCTGATCTTGCCCTTCGGGAGATCGAAGGTGATGTCTTCGAGGACGGTGTGCGACCCGAAGCGTTTCGTCACCCCTCGAAGCGAAATGATGGCGTCCAGCGCCCATCCCCTTTCGGCGTCACCCGCCGTCCGTGTTTCCCAGCGGGGGCGTTACCCCGGAAGAGACAGCATTGCACCCTGGACATTCGGGGAGGGAACGCCCAACACCCCCTTCGAAGACCGACTTCCGGTCGATCCGGAATTATCGGAAGGCGGGGCGAAGCGCCGTGATGGTGGCGACGTACACCAGCGTCTCGGCGAGGATCGGTCCTTGGCGCACCGAGCGAAGGCCCTGGTAGTAGGCCGCCAGGGTGTTGGTCGCGACGCCCCCGGTCGCATCGAGCAGGTAGCGCAGGAACCGCGCGGTCATGCGGATGTTGTCGCTGGCGTTCATCGGATCGAGGGGGATGCCGATGAGCTTCCAGCACACCTCGACGGTCGCGGGCATGAGCTGGCCGATGCCTTGCGCACCGGTCTTCGAGATCACGTTGCGCTGCCAGCCGGACTCCACCCAGCCGAGGGCTTCGATGAGGTCGGCGGGGACCCGGTAGTAGGCCGCCCACCACTCGAACACCGGACGCAACCGGAGTCGCTCGGGATGCGCGAGGAGCTTGGCCGGCAGGCCCCCGCTGTGTGGCGTGGCGTCGGTGCTCGGGATCGTCAAGTGCTGCCCGACGACGATCTTGTTCGGATCGGTGATGCCGTTGGCACGAGCGATCGCGCCTGTTGTCGTCCCGAAGCGCGACGCGATGCCGCTCAACGTGTCACCGGTGCGTACGACATACGCGGCCGCGGCCGCGTGAGGCCGCGACGTCGCCATCATTCCGGCCGCGCCGACGACGGCGATGAGGACGGCCACGAGGGCCGTCGCAGCCACGCGTCTCACTTACAGGCCCGCACCAGGTACGGATAGGGGTTCACGGCCGAGCCGCCCACGGGATGGATCTCGAAGTGCAGGTGCGTGGCGCCGCCCGCCGCGTCACCGGTGTTGCCCACGTAGCCGAGGATGTCGCCCGCCTTGACGCGCCCGGCCTTGCCGAACTTGCTCATGTGCGCGCCGTAGTACATGGTGCCGTCCTTGGCGATGAGCCGGAAGTAGCGGCCACCGATCGAGCCGGTGCCTTGCGTGACGGTGCCACTGGCCGGCGCAACGATCGGTGTGCCTTTCGGCGCCAGCATGTCGGTGCCCTGATGGAAACCCGTGTCCGAGCGCGGGAAGCCCCAGTCGTTCATGAACGTGGCGCGCACCGGACAGCGCACGAGCGGACTCGTGCTCGCACCATTTCGATCGGAGAGCAGCAACTGACCCCCGACGTACAGGTTGTACGGCCTTGTCAGTCCGTTGGCCTTGGCGATCGTCCACGAGCTCACACCCGCCCGAGCGGCGACCTGCGACAGGGTTTCACCTCGTCGCACGATGACGATCCCGGTGCCGTTGAAGGTCTTCTGCGCCCCCGACGGCGCCGAGGAGCTACCGCCGCCTCCGCTTCCACCGCTTCCGGGGATCGACAGGACCTGGCCGGCCCGGATGTAGTTGGGGTTGCCGATCCCGTTGGCGGCCGCGATGGCCGACACCGTGCTGCGCTGTGTGCGGGCGATCCCGGCGAGCGTGTCCCCTTTGCGCACCGTGTAGCGACCCGTGCCCTCGCTGCCGAACGCACCCACGAGGGCGATCGCCGCGACGACTGCGGCGATCGACAGCCATCGAGGGATGCGTACAGGTGTGCTGACGCGGAGCACGAGATCCTCCGGAGCCGCCTGCCTCCCTGGCGATCACCCTAAATCATCCACATTGACAACATCAACCCCAAGTCCCCCAGCTCCCCCACTGGCCACATCAGCAACAGGCGACTGCCCAACGTCGGGCGAGGCATGGCCCCACTCGGCCGGCGTCGGGCCTACTGAAGTGACTGGCGGCGCTGTTCGGCGCGACGCTCGCTGGCCAGCCGTTCGAGCGACGGCTCGGGCGAGTAGTCGACGAACGACATCATCTCGGCGACGGCGTGGTGGCCGGCCTGCTCGGCGATGAGCCGGTGCATCTCCTGCGCGACGAGCCGGTACGCAGGATGACCCTGCGGTGTCGACCGCAGCTCGATGAGGTGCATGGCTTCGCGGGCGTTGAGGTCCAGCACGAACCGCACCTTGTACGCGAGGCAGACCGCGTACGACGCCTGCGCAGGGAAGCGCTCGAGCAGCGCATCGTGCAGCTCGGCCGAGCGCTCCATCGCCGCGTCGAAGGTCGCGGTGTGGCCGGCGAGGTCGACCGCTTCCGGTCGCGTGTAGCCGTGGCGAGGTGACAACGGCTGCCACTCGATGGTCAGCATGCGATGTCGTTGCAGATCGCGAAACGCGCCGTAGTCCGCCAGCACGTCGAACCGATAGTTGGGGCGCTCGAGCGCGCGACCGGGCTTGTGACGTCGGTTGGCGCGCTCTCCCGTGTACGCCCGCACGACCGCGAGACGTTCGTCGACCGTCATGTCGCGCACCGCGCGTTCGATCTGCGACTCGGGCACATGTGTGTGCGGATACAGCATCGACGCGACGAGCTTCACCTCGGCGTCGGGATCGAAGTCGACCAGCTGCACGACCGGGGCGTCGTCGGCCGGAGCGCTCGCGGGGAACAACCTCGCCGCGATGTCCTCTACGGCGGAGTGGTTGGTCGCGAGGTACGTGCTCCACGCCACGCCCCGGTCGTCGAGATCGACGCGCTTGAGGAACGACGGGATCACCTTGCGCAACTCCGTGAGCATCAGGTCTGCGTACGCGCGCGCTTCTGGAAGCGGATGGGCGCGCATGCGCAGCAACAACTGCTCGTAACCCTGACCCGTGCCGTAGATCCCGACGTTCGACAGTGAGGCCGCCGGCAGAATGCCGCGCAGGGCATCGAACGCCTTCGCCCGCACGGCTTGGCGGTACACGAAGTCGGTGTCGATCGGATCCTTCGGGAATCTGTCGCGGAAGAAGTCGGCCAGCAAGGGCACCAGTTCGGCATAGGTGTCGAACAGCCGGTCCATGTCGCCGACGTAGCGTGTCCCGAGCGGCGACCCGAGCACCGCCGGGTCGCGGTAGAAGCGATAACGGCCGCCGATTCGAGTGTCGTACGCGATGTAGCGCGTCGACTGCTCGAGGTAGCTCATCAGGCGGCCCCACTCGAGCACCTTGGTCAGCAGGTTCGAGGACTGCTCGCAGGCAAGGTGCACCCCGCCGAGCTGGGCCACGGAGTCATCGCCGTACTCGAAGAAGACCCGGTCGTAGAGCTCCTCGGCGCGCCGCAAACCGACCGTGGCGTCGACGGTCAGGTCGCCCGAGATGTCGAGGTCGCCGACGAACTCGTCGAGGAACAGCCGGCGCAGGCTCTTGGCCGACCGGCTGTAGCGGGCGAAGAGGGCACCTTTGACCACCTCGGGCAGGTTGACCAGGGCGAACACGGGACCGTCGAGGTTCGTGAAGTACCGCCGGAGGATGTCGGCTTCGTCGGGTTCGAAGTCCTCGGCGATGTACACGGTCATGAGAGGAGCTCCTGACCGAGGGATCGTGCGAGCGCCAGCAAGCTGGGCGCTGATGGGGTACGGGAGCGCATCCCCCGGGCAAGCACGGTCACAGGGTTCGGACGTTACCGGCCGTGCTGGGATCGGGAGGGGACCGCGGATCGCGCGTTCAGCGACGCCGTTCTGCTACTGAGCGTGTGAACTCGTCCTTGGCCTGGGACAGCAGATCGGCCTGGAGCCACAGGTCGGCCACGGTCAACGCGAGGGCCTTGGCTCCGTCGATCACCGCCGCGTCACCGTCCGCGCTGGCGGTGTACTCCGCGAACTCTGGGGTGTGAATCGACAGATGGGCGGGCGCCACCTTGATCATCGGGTGGATCGACGGGACGACGTACGAGACGTTGCCCATGTCCGTGCTGCCGACGACTTGCGGGCCACCTTCCGTCGACGGAATGAGTGTGCGCCCGGTGGTCTGCGCGTTCGCCGTGTACAGGTCGAGCATCGTGCGGTTGTCGACCATGTCTGCGTACGCGGGGTCCTGCCACTCGATCTGCATCTCGCAATTCGCGGCAAGTGCGCCTGCTTCGAGACACGCGACGAACCGTGGCTTCAACTGCCCGAGTGACTTGAGCGTTGGTGAACGCACGTACCACTCAGCCGCGGCGAACTGCGGGACGATGTTCGGCTTGTCGCCGCCGTTGCTGATGATGCCGTGGATGCGTTCATTCGGTTTGATGTGCTGTCGGAGCGCGGCGACGTTGATGTAGCCCAGCACCGCAGCATCGAGCGCGTTGCGTCCCTTGTGCGGGAATGCGGCGGCGTGCGCGGCCTGCCCGTGGTACTGCACCTTCATCTGATGGATCGCGATCACGTCCATGCGGGCGAGGTCCGCGCCCGCGGGGTGCACCATCATCGCGGCGTCGACACCGTCCAGCGCGCCGCGCTGCACGAGCAGCTCCTTGCCACCACCGCCCTCTTCGGCCGGCGTGCCGAGGATGACGACTCGACCGCCGACTTCCTCGGCCAACATGGCTGCCGCGATGCCGGCGCCGAGTCCGGCCGTGCCGATGATGTTGTGCCCGCACGCGTGACCGATGCCGGGAAGGGCGTCGTACTCGCACAACACTGCGATCGTCGGACCGCTGCTGCCGGCACGCGCGATGAATGCCGTGTCGAGGTCGTACGCGCCCCGCTCGACCTCGATGTTCTCGGCCTCGAGCAAACCGGTGAGCAGATCGTGCGCGAAGTGCTCCTCGTAACACAGCTCGGGGTGCGCGTGGATCTGGTGCGACGCATCGATCAGGACATCCGATCGCTTGTCGATCTCGGCAGCGAGACGTTCCTTTACAGACGCGAGATCAGCACTCATGACGCGTGAACCTAGACCACCACGGTCAGGGCGTCGGGTTCGACGCGGATGGACAACGACTTCGCCGAACCGACGTTCTCGCCATCGAGCCACACGTCGAGCCCGTCGACGTCGACCTGTGCGGCGGACACTCGTCGCTCCTTGATGTCGGGGTGCGGAAGATGCGTTCCGGTGGGCAACCGTCCGCGCGCCTTCAACCGATCCCCGGTCGACATCGTCACTTCGAATGTGTCGAGTCGCCCGTCGTTCGGATGCCCGCGCGGTGCAACGTCCCATCGTCCGATGAACTCCGCGTTCATCGCGACGTAGATGCGCCCGCGCCACCACCCCTTGCGGGCGACGAGATGGGCCACGAACCAGTGCAAACGTCCGTCGATCAGCACCGCGCCCACGTCGATCGGCAGCCGCACTGCCTCGTCGGACCGCAGCCGAGCCTCGTCACCCGCTCCGCCGACGGTTCGGCACAGGTCGCCACCGATCAGCCCCAGCGGCGGGATCGGCTCGCCCGCACGCCGCGCCTTCTCCACGATTGCTCGCGCCTCCGCATCGCTGCGCACGACGAGGCCATCGGGCGGGAGCGTTCCCGGCGACCCCCAGGGCTGTCCCTTCTCAATCGTCATCGACGGCAGCATCCTCGGGTTCGTCGTCGTCGACGCCAGTGCTCACGACCGAGGATGCGGCGATCAGTCCCCGGAAGCAGTTGTCTGCTGCCTGGTTCGCGGTGCGGCGCGTGGTGGCGTCGGGCGCGGCGTCGGCAAGCTGCCGCAACAGGTCGATGACCTGCTTCACGTTGCGGACGAAGTCACCGCCGGACAGGTCCTCGTCCTCGAGCACGCCGTCGAGATCGCCACCGGCCGCCCATGCATGAGCAATGGCGACGAATCCCGGATCCGGCGAACGCGTCTGCGCCAGCGCCGCGTCGTGCTCGTCGACGTTCAGCTCGCGAGCCAGCTGCTCGATCTCCGTGTACCGGCGTCGCACCTTCTCCGACGGGAACCATGGCGCGGGCGGTGGTGTCGCACTGCGGTGCTCGTACGTGAACACCGAAGCGAGCCCGGCGAAGCCTGCAGGGTCGAGGTCGTCGAACACGCCCGTGGCAAGCGACTCGGCAATCAGCAGATCGCACTCGTGGTACAGGTGCGCCAGCCGCCGGCCCTTCTCGGTCAGCGCCCACCCGTCGAGGTAGCCCCACGCCTCGAGGACACGCAGCACGCGGTCGAAGTGACGCGCGAGCGAGCCGGTCTCGCCCTTGACCCGTCGTTCGAGGTCCTCCACCTCGTTGCGCGCCCGCCGCGCCTGACCCACCGCGCGGAGATGCTGGTCGCGGTCCGGGCAACGAGCGACCGGGTGCGCCTCGGCTTCCGCAACGGCGCGGGCGTGCTCGGCCACGCCGGCGCGCGGCGGCCGCGTGCGTTCCGGGCCGCGGAGCCGCACCTGCTGCAGTCGACGTGCCACCTGCTGTTGGAAGCCGTGGTTGTTCGGCGCGTAGGGAACTGGCAGTTCGACGTGGCCGAGAACGTCAGGGGGAACGTCGAAGTCAGCTGCGTCGAGCGTGAGCAGCTTGCGGTTCGCGGTGATGACCTTCAGCCGCGACTCGTCCCGCCGGTTGGCGAAGCTCAGCACGGCGGCGCGGCCACCGCGGCGGCCAGTCGTCACTTCGATGACGTCTCCCGGTCGAAGGCGAGCCAACGCCTCGCCGACCTCACCGCGCGGCGACGTCATCTGTCGCCGCGTCTCGTCGACTCGATCGAGGAGCGCGCGGTACTCGTTGACGTCACCGCGATCGCAGTGGACGTCCGTCTGCAGCGTCGCGAGCGCGGCGCGGCGCTTCTCGAGCCGACTCTCCAGGCGCACGACTGAGCGGTCGGCCTGGTACTGAGCGAACGACAGGTTCAACAGGTGGTGCGCGTCGGCAGGCTCGTAGCGCTGCACGAGGTTGGCGGCCATGTTGTACGTCGGGCGGAACGCCGACGTCAGGCGGAAGGATCGACTGGATGCCAGCGATGCCACCTGTTCGAACGGCACGAACGGCGACCACAACACGACTGCGTAACCCACCGGGTCGAGACCTCGACGACCGGCTCGCCCCGTGAGTTGGGTGTACTCCCCCGGCGTGAGGAACTCATGGCGCTCGCCGGTGAACTTCGACAGCTTCTCGATGACGACGGTGCGAGCTGGCATGTTGATGCCGAGCGCCAAGGTCTCCGTCGCGAACACGACCTTCACGAGGCCCTGCGCGAAGCAGGCCTCGACGGCTTCCTTGAACGGCGGCACCATCCCGGCGTGATGCGCCGCGACACCCTGCTCGAGCGCGTGCAACCAGCGGTCGTACTCCAACACGTCGAGGTCGGCGTCCGAGAGGATCTCGACGTGTTGCTCGGCGATGGCTCGGATGCGGGCACGTTCGTCGGCCTCCGTGAGCCTCAGACCGGCGGCAACGCACGCGTCCACCGAGTCGTCACAGGCAGCACGACTGAAGATGAAGAAGATCGCTGGCAGCAGGTCTTCGTCGTCGAGCCGATCGATGACCTCGACGCGACGCGGTGTGAAGAACCGCCGACGCGGCTGTCCGCGCAGTGCTCGACCGCGCAACGAGTCCGAGTCGAGCCGGCTGGCCTCTGCGTTCGGACGCCCGTCGAGCAGCGTCGGCAACAGGTGCAGCTCCGGTGAGGAGCGATCACCCACGCAATACAGGTTGACGAGCTCGACCGGCCGACGGTCCTCGATCACGGCCGCAGTCGGGCCGCGTACGGTCGAGATCCAATCGGCGAGCTCCTCCGCGTTCGACACGGTCGCGGAAAGGCACACGAGCCGAACTTGTTGCGGCAGATGGAGGATGACTTCTTCCCACACCGGTCCGCGGTAGGTGTCCTGGAGGTAGTGAACCTCGTCGAGCACCACGAAGCGAAGGTCGCGCAGCGCGTCCGAGTCGGCGTAGATCATGTTGCGCAGCACCTCGGTCGTCATCACGACGACCGGCGCGTTTCCGTTGACCGCGTTGTCACCGGTCAGCAGCCCGACGCGCTCCGGTCCGTACCGACGGACGAGATCGCCGAACTTCTGATTCGACAACGCCTTGATCGGCGCGGTGTAGAACGCCTTGCCGCCCGAGCGGAGCGCGAGGGCCACCGCATGTTCGGCCACCACGGTCTTGCCGGAGCCCGTCGGGGCGGCCACGAGGACGGACTGGCCCGCGTCGAGCGCCTCGATGGCCCGAACCTGGAACGGATCGAGGGTGAAGTCGTGGATGGCGTCGAGAGCGAGATCTCGCTCGGTCATCAAGTCGTGGTAGTCGCGCGACCGCGGCGTCGGTCGCGTAGCGCGCCGAACAGCACAGCGACGCCATAGAAGATCCACAACGGGATCGAGAGCGCGAGCATCGAGATCGGGTCGTTGCTCGGGGTCGCGACGGCGACGACGACGGCGATGCCGACGATCGAGTGACGCCAGTACTTGCGCAGCGTCGAGTTCTGCACGATGCCGGCCATCTGCAGGAAGATCAGCAGGATCGGGAACTCGAAGCAGACGCCGAAGGCCAGCATCATGTAGGCGATCAGTTGGTAGTACTTGTCCGCCGTGTAGGCCTGCGTGATGTTGTTGCCGCCGACGTCGGCGAGCCACTGCAAGGCCTTGGGGAGCGTCCAGTACGCGATCGACGCGCCAAGAGCGAAGAGCACGATCGCGGACAGGATGAACGGCAGCGCGTAGCGCTTCTCGTGCTTGTAGAGACCGGGCGACACGAAGCGCCAGATCTGCCACAGGATGACGGGCATCGCGAGCGCGATCGCGACGTAGGCCGTGATCTTGATCCGTACCGCGAAGCCCTCGACGGGGCTCGTGGCGATCAATGCGTTGCCGCCTGTGATGCTCGACGTCGCGATCTCGTTGTACGGATGCACCAAGAAGTGCGACACCGCCGGGTACAGGAACCATCCGGCCACCGCCGCGACACCGACCGTGATGCAGCACACGATGATGCGGTGACGGAGCTCGAGCAGATGCTCCATCAGGGTCATGCGACCCTCGTCGGCCGTGCCGGCCGGAAGCGCTTCAGTGCTCACTGGTGCTCGCTCACGCGATCCCCGGCGGCGTTATGCCGCCGGATCGTCCGGCTTGGCGTCAGGGGTCGTCTCGGTCGTCTCGGTCGCCTCGGCTTCGTCCTTCACCGATTCGAGCGGTGGACGGGTCAGTTCGTCCATGGCCGAGCGCATCTCGGCCTCGAACCCACCGGACATGCGCCGCAGCTCACCCATGACGTTGCCCATCTTGCGGGCGGCATCGGGCAGCTTGTCCGGACCGAGCACGATGAGCGCGATCAGCAGGATGACCAGCAGCTCTCCGGTCCCGACGTTGAACATGGGGACAAATTACCGGTCCAGGCCGGCGCGGCTGCTTCGGTGCCGCAGGTCGTCCAGGTGCGCTCGGCCGATGTCACCCTCCGTGCGCAGGTCCACGAGTGCGGCTCGCAGCTCCCCCAGTCGGGCGCACTCGTCGCGAAGGGCGACCGTCGTGGCGGTGGTCTCCCGCATCGCCAGGGTGACGAGCACCGCGCCCACGGTCAGGCACAGCAGCGGAAGGACCCAGAGCACGCTCACCGGGTCTGACGGTAGCCCCACGACGGGACTACGACCCTGACGCGCTTGCTGGATGAGCGAAGAGTCCGGCGAAGCCGTCCGCAGGGAGCGGCAGCGACCAGGCGGCCGCCGGACCGCACAAAAGCAGGGAGGCCGAAGGCCGACCGATTTGTGTCGGTTAACGGTTGACCATGTCGACGACGGTGTCGAACCAGTCGTCGCGCTCGAGGATCTCGTGGAAGTCGAGGAGATCGTCGTGGTTGATGCGGTCGCCGAAGCGGGGTTCGTAGAGCTCGGCCGGCAGACGCCAGGTCGACAGCTCGACACCGGAGGCCACGAGCAGATCCACGATCCGGGGCTCGGCCGGCTTCACGACAGCCATGGAGCAGCGAGGGCAGCGGAAGTGGTATGAGCCCGCATTGTCCTCAACGCACACTCGGACGTGCACGTCAGCGGTCGTGAGCTCCACATCACCGCAATCCACGCACGTGGCTCGAATCGTCGCCATCCGAAAGGCCTCCTGCCCCTAAATCCCTAACTCCATCGGCACATTGAGGATCGTCATTACCCTGCTGCTTCTCAATAGGTCTCTTGGTCCTTTCGAGAAGCGGCAACTAGTCCAAACTGGTCATCCCGAAATGGTTCCATCGCTCCCCTCGATACGCATCCCTCCCATCGGCTTCGCTCATCGAGGAGCCAGGGCCCACGCGCCGGAGAACACGCTCGAGGCGTTCACGCTGGCCCTGCGTCTCGGCGCGACGGGACTCGAGAGCGATGTGTGGATCACCTCCGACGGCGTCGCCGTGCTCGACCATGACGGCGTGGTCGGGTCGCGAGTGCGCCGCCGCTCGATCCGAGACGTGGCTCGTGCCGAGCTCCCGCCGCACATCCCGACACTGGACGAGCTCTACGCCGAATGCGGAACCGAGTTCGAGCTGTCCCTCGACGTGAAGGATCCCGAGGCGATGCGCGCGACGGTGGATGTCGCGCGCGCCGCCGGTGGAGACGCGCCGGCGAAGCTCTGGCTCTGCCATCACGACTGGCAACTGGTTGCGGAGTGGCGTGCGAGCTGTTCCGACGTCCGGTTGGTCGACTCGACCCGGTTGCGGGCGCTGCGCGAGGGTCCCGAGCGCCGGGCCGCGCAACTCCACAACGCCGGCATCGACGCCATCAACTTGCACGAGTCGGACTGGACGGGCGGGCTCACGACGCTGTTCCACCGATTCGACGTGCTCACGTTCGGGTGGGACGCCCAATTCGAGCGCGTGCTCGACAACCTGCTGGCAATGGGGGTCGACGCCGTGTACTCCGACCACACCGACCGGATGATGGACGCAATCGGTCGCGCGACGGACTAGTGACGTGAGTCAGAGATTCGCTGGCGATTTCGACGGCCAGATGCCTACCGACTTCTGACTCACGCCACTAGATCCCGCCGATCGATCCGAGCGGCCACACCCGGACGAAGGCACGGCCCACGATCAGCGATTCGGGTATCGGACCGAAGCGGTTGCTCGCCGCCGAGTTCATGCGGTTGTCTCCCAGCACGAACACCTCGTCCTTCGGGACCTTGATGCACTGCACAGGGAATGCCGACGACTCGAAGGGCGGTGTCGACGTGTTGGGGGCGAGATAGGGCTCGTCGATCTGCTTGCCGTTGACGAACACCTTCCCGACGTTGTTCTCGGTCCGGACCTCGATCGTGTCGCCGGCGACCGCAATCACACGCTTGATGAGGTCGTGGACCTCTTCGGTGTTCTTCGTCGGTCTGATCGTGACCTGTTTGCCATCACAGCCCTCGACGAGTTGTGGATCGGTCGACGGTCGCTCGAAGACGACGATGTCACCGTGGTGCACGTCGTGGAGCTTGTAGCTGAGCTTGTTGACGAGCACCCGGTCACCGACCTTCAGCGTGGGTTCCATCGACACCGACGGGATGTAGAAGGCCTGGAAGAGAAACGTCTTGATGACGATTGCGACAACGAGTGCGCCGACGACGACGATGATCCACTCGATGGCGTTTCTGCGAGCGTTGCGGTGGCGACGCGCGCGGCGCCCGCCCGACTCTTCGCCGTCGCTGTCCTCTTCGTCGAGTTGCTCCACCGCGGGCTGATCCGTCGTCACAACGGGGGTGAGGGTACAGCTACTGGTACCGCGCCAGGACGCGTTGCGCTGCCTTGGTCGCACAGGTCGCCAACTCGTCGTCACCACTCACCGCGACCACACGGGCTCGAGGTCCGAGTCGCAACAGCAACCGCTCGAGCCACGGCGGGGCCGAGATCGCCAACGTGACCCGCAGACGTCCGTCTTGTGCAGACTCGACCTTCTCGATCGGGTACACCTCGGCGACCCACGCCGCCTCCGGTTCCAGCTCGAGGAGCACACGAGGGTCGTCGGCTCTCGCTTCGAACAGCCCCAAGGTGCGTACGTCGTCCGGAGGATCGAACTCCTCGTCGAGTTGCTCGACTGACAGGACTCGGTCGACTCGGAACAATCGCTCCTCGTCCCGCAAGTGGTCGAAGGCGACGACGTACCACTGCCCGTGGTCGGCGTACACCCGGTACGGATCCACATCGCGGGTCGTGTGCTCATCGCGGCCGTGCGCGTAGTACTCGATGCGAACTCGGCGCCGGTCGGCACTCGCCGCTTGCAGATCAGCGAGCACGCTGGCGGACGCGTAGCCGAGGTCCACATCGATCGTTTCGTCCGCGTCGACGCCGAGTGTCGCAGCAACTTTGGCGATGCCGCGCGCCAGCGGCCCTTCCGGGTCGGCTCCGGGAACCGCGAGCAAGCTGGCCCCTGCGGCGACGAGGCCGAGTGCTTCTTCGGGAGTCAGGCGCAGCGAACGGTCGAACGACGGTTGGAGGTGCACCCACACGCGGCCCCCCTCGACCACGATGTCGAAGAGATCGCCGGGTGAGTACGGCGGGATGCCGACCATCGACACGAGTGCGATGTCACTCAGCAGGTCCTCGGTGCTCAGCTCGAACCGCGCACACACGTCTTCCACGGACGGACCTTGTTGTGCGGCGACCCACGGCAGCAGCGCAAGCAGCCGCTTCAGACGATCGCTGGCGGTGATCCTCACAGCGTGTGCAACCAGTCGATGATGTCGGCACGGACCTCGTCCGGGCCGAGCACTTCGGCGTGTTCGAGGAACCCGAGCACGAAGGTTCGGAAGCCGTCGAGGTTCGTCACCGCGAGCTCGAGCACCACTGATCCGTCGTCTCGCTCCTCGACGACTTTGTCGCGACCCGCTTCACCGATCGCGATCGCCGCTTGCTGCGCGTCCACGAGCACGCGCGCCTGCACGGGCTCGCCTTCACCGAGCTGCCAAGGCTCGAGCCGGGCACCGGGCACTCCGGTCGCCGGCCGCTGGAAGGCGTGGCGGGCGCCGCTCGAGATCTCGCCGACGATGCGGTCGACACGGAAGTTGCGCTCGTCCTCGCGCAGATGGTCGAACCCGCTCAGGTACCAGTGGTCGCGCTGGAAATCGAGCCGATACGGATCGACCGAACGCTCGGCGTCGTTGTACGTGAACGTCACCGGCTTGCGCTCGGCGACGGCGTCGAACAGCACGACCATGCGGCGATCCACGGGTAGCGGCGTGAGCTCAGGGCCTTCGTCCGTCGCGTCGAGGGCGACCGGACGTCCGCCGAGCTTCCACAATCCGCCCGCGCCCTCGATCCCATCCAGCCGCACGGTCGACGCCGCGAGATGCAGCGCCGCGAGCTCGTCGGGCTCGAGCCCGGGATCGCGCAGGTAGTACTGGTCCTTCGGGATGCGATAGCCCGTCTCGGGAGGGTCCGTGTTCGGGATCTCGCTCATCACGAGGGGCACGCCCATCTCGCGAAGGTCCTCTTTGTCGCGCTCGAACGTTCGCCTGAACGCCGTCTTCTCCTCGGGGTAGCCATACACGCGCGCCGCGACCTCGGCCGCCGTCAACGGCTTCGGCGTCTCCAGCAGCGCGGCAGTGAGGTTGAGGAGCCGCTCGAGCTTCTCGCTGGAACTCGGCAACGTTTCCTACAACGAGGCGATGAGCTTCTCGACGCGCTCGTCGCGCGCCTTGAACGGGTCCTTGCACAGCACGGTTCGTTGCGCTTGGTCGTTGAGCTTCAGGTGCACCCAGTCGACCGTGTAGTCGCGCTTGCGTTCCTTGGCTCGGCGGATGAACTCACCGCGCAGTCGAGCTCGCGTGGTTTGGGGCGGCTCGTCAACGGCGACGTCGATGGCTTCATCCGTGCACATGCGCTCGACGAACCCGCGCGCCTGCATCCGGTAGAACAGACCACGGTCTCGGTTCACGTCGTGATACTGGAGGTCGACGAGCGCCACCTTTGGTGACGCGAGCGCGAGGTCGTGCTTCTCGCGGTACGCCTCGATGAGGTTGTGCTTGATGACCCAGTCGCACTCGCGGTCGAGCTTGAACGGATCGCTCTCGAGCGTGGTGAGACAGTGCTCCCACATCTCGAGGGCCCGCTGCTCGAGCGGCGACAGGCCCTTCGTCTCGGCATAACGCAACGCGCGGGTCAGGTACTCGCCTTGGATCTCGAGCGCGCTCAACTCACGACCGTTGGCCAGGCGCACCCGACGCGTGCACGTCATGTCGTGACTGATCTCGCGGATCGCGCGGATCGGGTTCTCCAGCGTCATGTCCCGGAGCACGACCGACGGATCCTCGAGCATCCGCAGCAGGATCGACGTTGCTCCCACCTTTAGGAATGTGGCGTACTCGCTCATGTTCGAGTCGCCCACGATCACGTGCAGCCGTCGGTAGCGCTCGGCGTCAGCGTGCGGTTCGTCGCGGGTGTTGATGATCGGACGGCTGCGGGTCGTCGCAGACGAGACGCCTTCCCAAATGTGCTCGGCGCGCTGACTGATGCAGAACATCGCGCCCCGCGCGGTCTGCAGGACCTTGCCGGCGCCGGCGTAGATCTGGCGCGAGACGAAGAACGGGATCAGCACCTCTGCGTAGTGGCCGAAGTCGTCCCGACGCGAGGTGAGGTAGTTCTCGTGGCAGCCGTAGCTGTTCCCCGCCGAGTCCGTGTTGTTCTTGAAGAGGTAGATGACGCCGCGGATGCCTTCCTCACGAAGGCGCTGCTCGGCGGAGGCCAGCAGCTGCTCGAGGATCCGCTCGCCGGCCTTGTCGTGCACCACGAGATCGCTGATCGAGTCGCACTCGGGCGTTGCGTACTCGGGATGCGAGCCGACGTCGAGATACAGGCGGGCGCCGTTGGCGAGGAACACGTTGGAGCTACGGCCCCAGGACACGACACGCCGGAAGAGATAGCGAGCGACCTCGTCGGGACTGAGACGGCGCTGGCCGCGAAGTGTGCAGGTCACGCCGTACTCGTTCTCGAGGCCGAAGATCCTGCGCTCCATGAGTGGCCTCAAGCTATCGGTGCCGGACCGATAGCGTTTGGACCGTGCCCGAGCTGCGGATGGTGCGGCTGATGACCGCGGCGAACGCGATCGAAGCCCGCATCATCGCGGCTCGTCTGGGTTCCGAGGGGATCGTGTGGGAGTTCCGCGGCTCCGTCGACGGTCCGCTCGCGGTCGGGCCGGTCGACGTGCTGGTCGACGTCGAAGGATTCGAGACGGCCAAGGAGCTCCTGATGGTCGACGAGATCGAGTCGTCGTTCGCACCCGAGCCCCACGTGGTGCGCGAGACCACCATGCGCGATGTCATGTGGGTTGCGCTCGCACTGGTCGGAGCCATCATCTTTGCCATCGTCCGCATGACGGCAATGGTGTAGCGCTACTCGTATTGGAGCGCTGAGAGCACCTCGATACGAGAGGTCCGCCACGCGGGCCACGCCGCCGCGAGGAGCGCCACGATCACGGCCACGACTGCGTAGACGACCGCTGTCGTCGCGTCGAGGACGAACGGCTCCTTCCAACCGAGCAGGACCGGCGCGATGAGAAGCAGTCCCCCGAACATCGGCACGGCGACGATCACGCCGACGATCGAGCCCGCAATCGCGACGAGGATGGCCTCGAAGAGGATCATGCGAGCGAGCTCTTTGGGTTGCATGCCCACCGCGGCGAGCAGCCCGAACTCGCGCCGCCGCTGCACACCGACGAGCAACAACGTGGTGAGCACGGCGATGAACGCAGTCACCATGATCGCCCGCTGCAGTGCCCAGAACGAGCTGAGCTGGCCCTCGATGCTCTTCACGATGTCGTCGGCCAGCTGCTCCGCGGTCTGCACGCGCAACGCCGGGTCGAGGTGTGCCGCCTCGATCTCCTTCACCAACTGCTCGTTCGACACTCCGGGCTTGGGAACGACGTTGATCGAGTCGACTGGTTGGGGGCCGTAGAGCTTTTCGAGCAGCGGATACGCCATCTGGACGTTGAACCCACCGAAGCTTCCGTTCTGCCAGACGCCCAGCACCGGCACGTCCACCACGCCGGTCGGCGTGTCCAGGTGCAAGGTGTCGCCCGCTCGTACGCCTTTGCGGCGTGCCATCCCGGGCCCGATGAGCACCTCACCGGCCTCGAATCTCGCGCGATCCTTCGACCCCTGCAGGACCTCGGCGTTCAGGAACGGATCCTCGAACGCGCTCACCCCGATCAGTTGCGCGCTGTCGTGACCGACGACGACCGTCGCACCTCGTTGGATCTTCTCCACATCGGGGAGCGTCCGGATCGCATCGATCGTCGCGGGTGCGAGCTTGGCATCGACATTGGCCGGGTTGTTCGGATCCAGCGACGAGACCGACACACCTCGCAGGTTCTCCGTGAGACTGTCAGTGATGCTCTGGCGCGTCGAGACGGTGTAGCTCGACGTCATGAACGCGAGACCCACCGCCATGCCGAGGGCGACCGACATCACGCCCGTACGCCCCGGTTCGCGCGTCAGGTTCGCGAGCGCGAGGCGGCTCGGCGCGCGACCGCCCGCGAGCCGACGCCCCAGCACTTTGAGCACGATGGGCGCGAGCGCCGCAGACAGCATCGTGCCGGCCGCTACCGCGATGACGAACGCCAGCGGCGCGAGACCCGCCTGCCATTGCTCGAGCGCGCCATTGCTCTGCGCGACGAAGCACAGATCGAGTCCGATCACCAGGATGGTGGCGAAGAGCAGCGCGCGCCGCACCGTCGACTTCACGGAGATGTCGTCACGGAGGTCACGGTTGGAGAGCTCGGCAGCGATGTCGATGCGCCGAGCCCGGCGCGCCGGTCGCCACGCAGCAAACACGCCCACCGCCAGCCCGAGCAGCGTCGAGATCACGAACGTGCTGGGCGGCGCCTGCACCTCGAGGTGGATGCCGGCAACTCGTTCCGTGAACGTGTTCAACGAGCCCGTGATCGGCCCGGCAACGACGATTCCGCCGAACGCACCCAGCAAGCCGCCGACGAGCCCGAGCACACCGGCCTCGACGAGAGTTCCGCCGACGATCACGCGGCTCGTTCCGCCCAGCGCGCCGACGATCGCGAGCTGCCGACGACGTTCCTCGATCGAGAGTGAGACGGTGTTGTAGACGAGAACCGCTCCGATCGCGAGCCCAAGGATCGCGATGAGGCTGAACAGCGGGACGAACTGGATCAGCAGCACGCCGACCGCGGGCGGTGGGTCCTCACGCCCCAGAACCCCGTTGGTCGACCCGACCGTCTCTTCGAGTCGGTGCTGCAGAGCTGTCACATCCACGCCGGGCTTCGGTTGGACGTAGATGACGTCGATGAAGCCGGGGCGAGCGAACAGCTCCTGCGCCCGGGCGATCGGCATGACGATCGCCCGTCCGCCGTTGAGACGATCGAGCCCCGGAACGGCCGGCGCTCCATCGAGCGAGACCCGACCGACATCGGTGCGCAGCACGGCTCCCGAGCCGAGCGTGTGCGCCATCGACGTCGACACGATGGGTGGCCCGTCCGCGGAGCCAGCGTTCAATGCAGCGTCGGTGCACCCGAACGGACCCACGATCGCCTCGACGCGGCAGTCGACCCCGAAGGCCAGCACCGGCAGCGAGTGGTGGTTGCTGTCCTCGACGAGGGTCACGGCTTGGATCACCGGCACCGCCACCGCGACGCCGTCGGTGTTGGCCACCGCGTCAGTGACCCGTTGATCGAGGCCACCCCGCGAGGTCGAACCCACGACGCGCAACGGTGTCGGCCCGGCCAACGCTCGCGTCGCGTCCTGGACGGAGGTCGTGACGCTGTTGACGACGATGACGAGCGAGATGGCGAGCGCGACGCCGGCCGCCACACTGATGGCCGCGATCAACGCGCGCACCGGCTGATGCCGCAGTCGGCGCAACGCGAGGATGCGAATGGTCTTCACGGCGTCAACCGTCTTGGAGCTTGCCGTCGCGCAGCGTGTGCACGCGCGGGGCGCGGGCGGCGACGTCACGGTCGTGGGTGACCATCACGAGCGCGGCACCGGAGTCCTTGACCTGTTCGGCGAGGAGCGCGAGCACGGCTTCGCTCGTCGCCGAGTCGAGATTGCCGGTGGGTTCGTCCGCCAGGATGATCTGCGGACTCGCGACCAACGCCCGAGCGATCGCCGCGCGCTGCATCTCCCCGCCTGAGAGTTCGCCGGGCAGATGGGTGGCGCGGTGGCCGAGGCCCACGCGATCGAGCAGATCGGACGTCCGCCCGTTGCTCTTGGCGCCGTCGAGCAGCAACGGCAGCTCGATGTTCTCGCGGACGGTCAACGTCGGGATCAGATGGAAGAACTGGAAGACGAATCCGATCTCGCGCCGTCGGAGCTTGGCGCGATCGCCGATGGAGAGTCCCGAGAGGTCTCGATCCCCGAGGAGCACACGTCCTCGGTCAGGTTGGTCGAGCCCGCCGGCGAGATGCAGCAGGGTCGACTTCCCCGAGCCACTCGGACCGATCAGCGCGACGAACTCACCGGACTCGATGGACAGATCGACTTCGTCGAGTGCCACCACTTCTTCGGTGCCGCGGTGAAACCCCTTCGACACGCCCTCGAACCGCAACAGTGCCATCGACCCCCCAGTCGCCTGTTGCGTTCGACGCTAGTGGCGCGCCCTCCTGCGCTCACTGGTCATTTGTCACCCATCGGAAGAATCGGACGCACTGGGCGTGGGCGCGGGCGCGAGGGACGCGAGTTCGTCACCTTCGATGCGCCGGAACGCGCGGCGTCCGTTGTTGCGACTGAGAACTGCGACCTCCAGATCGTCCGCGCTCAGACTGCGCTCCTCACCCGCAAGTGCCGCGACCGCGACCGCGATGCCTCCACGCAGGTCGAGTCCCTCTTGCCATGACGCTTCGATGCGCTCGGTGATCTGTTCGGCTTCGCCACCGAGCACGCTGTAGTGGTCCTCGTCCATGACGGTGCCGTCGTAGAGGATGTGGAAGAGCTGATCGTGCGAGCCGCCTTCGTCGTTCGCCACTTCGGCGACGAGGATCTCCACTTCGAGCGGCTTGATCTCGTGCGTGAAGACCTGGTTCAGGATCTGCGCGTACGCGTTCGCCAGGCCGCGCGCGTCGACGTCTTCTCGACTGAACGAGTAACCCTTCAGATCCGCGTGACGCACGCCCGCGATTCGCAGCTGCTCGAACTCGCTGTACCGACCCACACCGGCGAACGCGATGCGGTCGTAGATCTCGCTGACCTTGCGAAGGGTGTTGGAGGGGTTCTCGGCGACGATGAGGATGCCGTCCGTGTAGCGGATGCCGATGAGCGCTCGGCCGCGGGCGATGCCCTTGCGCGCGTAGTCGGCGCGGTCCTTCATCACCTGCTCGGGAGCGACGTAGAACGGCATGCTCATGAGTTGCCGCCCTCCTTCACGGTCGGGGACGGCCCGACGGTCGCAGTGCTCTCGGGAGTCGAGAGGCGATCGACGAGCAGACGGAAGCGCTCGGCGATCTCGTCGTTGCTGAGCTTCTCGAAGCCTTGATCCGTGATCGTCGCCATCGTGGGGTAGATGCCGCGCACGAGGTCCGGTCCTCCAGTGGCACTGTCCTCGTCCGCCGCGTTGAACAGCGCAGAGATGAGGAGATCGATCGCCGGTTCACGCTCGAGCGATTCGCGGTAGCCCAGCTTGATGACCGTGCCGGCGTGCAGGCTGCCGGATCCGGTGGTGGCGAAGTTGGTCTCTTCGTACCGTCCGCCAGTGACGTCGTATTGGAAGAGGCGCCCCTGCCGCCGACGGAGGTCGTAGCCGGCGAAGAGCGGGACGACGACGAGGCCTTGCATGGCCGCGGGGAGGTTGCTGCGCACCATGCTGCTCAGCTGGTTCGCCTTGCCTTCGAGGCTCAGCTCGGCCCCTTCGACCTTCTCGTAGTGCTCGAGCTGGAGCTGGAAGAGCTTCACCATGTCCATCGCCGGACCCGCGGCGCCCGCGATGGCAACGCCGCTGTGGCGGTCGGCCGGATACACCTTCTCCATCGTGCGATGGCTGATGAGGTTGCCGCTCGTCGCTCGCCGGTCACCGGCCATCACGACGCCGTCGACGTACCGCACCGCCACCACCGTGGTGCCGTGCGTGATCTGCAGGCTGTTGGACTCGCTGCCCAGGACCGGCGCCGGCATCCCTGTCTTTCGCAGCAGCTCGGCGAAGCTCGGCCCGGGATCATCCGCCACCGGGAACATCGGAAGGCTCATCGGCGGGGACCCTACCGGCTCACACCCTCCAGACAGTCCGCCCCGCCGAGTTGCGTTCCCCATTCACCACATGGCGCGGATGACGACATGAGGCGTCGTCGGGCGCGCCAAAGAAGATGCACGTCCCACTCTTGGCGCGAGATGCGACCGAACGTGTTGCGGTCCGCGCCAATTCAGGGTGCAACGAACTCTTGGCGCGAATGGCGACACGAAAGGTCGCTCATCGCGCCATGTGGGCTCAAGGTTGCGCCGGTGGGGAGGCCCGGGCGGTGGGCGGTGGACGGCGTGGGGTAACCGGGGGACGTGACCTTTCGGTCTATTCGCCGCCCTTTTGCACGTAGGACTTCACGAACTCCTCGGCGTTCGACTCGAGCACCTCGTCGATCTCGTCGAGGAGGTCGTCGAGCTCTGCCTTGATCTTCTCGCCGCTCTCCGACGTGGCAGGAGCCTCTTCGACGACCTCGTCCTGCTTCTGCGGCGCCGGCTTCTTCTTCTGCTCTCGCTCTGCCATCAGCTCAGATCACACTCCACATCTCAGGATCCCAGCCGCTCGAGGAGCTCGGCGGCCGACGAACACTCGTCGACCAACCTACCCACGTGTGCCTTCGTCCCACGCATCGGTTCCATC